>CAZECH010000188.1:0-6333 GCA_964510675.1 uncultured Ignavibacteriaceae bacterium | reverse complement strand
GATATCGATGAGTTAATGCGGATTCGTTCTCACAATCTTTTTTATGATAAACATGATAACCTGGTATTTATGGCTGAATCAGCTTACCAGTTGAATACAGCAAAAGAGAAAAATCCCAAAGCACAATTTCTCTTTAATATAGAGCATAATACAGAAACGTTTGAGTTGGATAAGGTTGCATAGAGCTTTAGTCATTCTGAACGGAACAAAGTGAAGTGAAAAATCAAAATAGATGCTCTTCGCTTTGCAGAGTGACAGATTAATCTTTCAGTATTTCTTTTACGCGTCCTACTTCACCGGTTTCAAGACGGACTTTTATTCCGTGCGGATGTTGAGGGGATTTTGTAAGAATATCTTTTACATATCCTTCTGTAAGTTCACCTGTGCGCTGATCTTCCTTTAAAATGATTTTAACAAGGTTGCAGGGTTTTATATTCTGGCGTTTTGTGCCATTCATCTGACTAACTTTTTCCATTAGTTCTTTGAGGTTTTCTTCTCCAGCTCTTTTTTTTGTCGCTTGAGAACCTGAATGAACCTGATCTTCTTCCGGTTCCGGAATTTTTATTAAACACTTTTGTCCCGCCGTCTTCAGATATTTCAGAGATGCTATTTAATTTGTACGGATGATCTTCTATTACAGGTATTGGTATTTTTATTAATCGGTTTATATCTCTCAGATAGCTTCTCTCTTCAGCATCACAGAAAGAAAGTGCTATTCCGCTTAAACCTGCTCTTCCGGTTCTGCCAATACGATGAATATAATTTTCAGAAAAATCAGGTATATCAAAATTAAATACGTGAGATAATTTATCAATATCAATTCCTCTTGCTGCAATATCAGTTGCAACAAGAACTCTTGTACGCTGAGATTTAAAATTATTCAATGCTCGTTGTCTTGCCCCCTGCGATTTGTTTCCGTGTATAGCGTCAGTATTGATCTGGGCATCATTTAAATAACGGGATACTACATCCGCTCCACGTTTTGTCCGTGTAAACACCAAAGCAGAAGAAACATTTTCATTTTTCAAAATATGAATAAGCAATTTCTTTTTATCAGGCCTTGAGACAAAATAGACGGCTTGTTTAATTGCTTCGACTGTTTTTGATTCAGGGGAGATTTCAATTTTTACAGGATCAGTTAAAATTGTATTAGCAAGTTTTACAATTTCCGGCGGCATTGTTGCAGAGAAAAAGAGCGATTGTCTTTTAACAGGAAGTTTTGCTATTATTTTTTTTACATCGACTATAAAACCCATATCCAGCATTCTATCCGCTTCATCCAGGACAAGCAGCTTTATATAAGAAAGATTAATATAATTCTGATTTATAAGATCCAGCAGTCTTCCCGGAGTAGCAATAAGAATATCCACCCCTTGTCTTAATTTATCTGTTTGGGCATACTGGGAAACTCCGCCGTACACAACTGTGTTTTTTAATCCGGTATGTTTTCCATAAGTACTAAAACTTTCGCTTACTTGTACGGCAAGCTCTCTTGTAGGCGTTATGATTAAAGCTTTAATAGTTCTTTTTGATTTCCCGGATTCTCTCTCTGTGCTGAGAATTTGTAAAATAGGAATTGCGAACGCAGCAGTTTTACCTGTGCCGGTTTGCGCACAACCTAGAATATCTTTTCGTTCCAGTATTAAAGGAATTGCCTGCCTTTGGATTGGAGTAGGGATTGTATAACCTTCATTTGCCAAAGCTGTGTGTAAAGACTTAATAAGATTTAGGTTTTCAAATGACATAATTCTTTCTGTATAATTTGCCGGATTAAAACTTTTTCCTGATGATATCAGCATAAATATGTTTTAATACAGCGGTTTATTAAATAAAGATTATTAAAAATTGCAATCAGAGAGGTAGTGAATGAAGGCTACTTTTAAAAATCACGTAGGTTAAATTACGCTAATAAAACCACATATCAAACTGATTGAACAATTTGTCAAGCTGAACTTGTTTCAGCTTCTTTTGATCATTTATGTTGAAAAAAAGATTCCAAATTAAATTCGGAATGACGGTTCTAGAGATTAACCCACGGTTTCAATGGTGAGGGAACAAAGAAAAAATAATTGTAACCGTTTCAACGGTTTTCAACCCAGGCAATTCAGCAAGTTGGCAATATCAGATGACTGATTATATACATGAGGAGATATTCTGATCGAAGAACCTCTGATGCTGACAAAAATTTTATTCTCAGAGAATTTCTTCTTTAGTGATTGCAAATTACGATTCCCGATTGGTACTGCAATAATATGTCCTGCATTCGGAGTTAAAGGTTTTTGATAGGTCTTATCATTGCTGAAATTTTCAGAAATAATATCTGTTAACACTTTTATAGAAGACTGAATATTTTCAACTCCCCATTTTAAAATCTGATCCAGAGCTGCGATAGACATTGGCATTGTATTAAACTGTGAGAATTCCCCCATATCAAATTTTCTTGCCCCGGTTCGATAATCCGGCGTATAGGCTGTAAGCTTTGAAAAATCTTCGCTTCCTTTCCGGGTACTCCAATTATATTCTAATGGCTTACCTTTATTATGCCATTTTGGTGAGACATACATATAACCTAAACTATATGGACCTAACATCCATTTATAACCAACTGCGACGGCAAAATCAGGATCAATCTTATTGATATCTATTGGCAATACTCCCAGTGACTGGCTAAGATCTAAAACCAAATAAGCATTCACTTCTTTAACTGCTTTGCTTATTCTTTCCAGATCTATCAATAAACCATCTATCCAATGACAATGTGGTATTGCAACAATACCTGTTTCAGAATTTATTTTTTCTAAAATGCTATCTGTCAACAGTTTATCATATTGTTTTTTTATGGTGATGATTTTTAAATCGAGTTTTTTGGAAAGATCATCCCAGACATAAAAATTAGAAGGGAACTGATCTTCAATTACAACAATTGATTTACCGGTTTTAACATCTATATTTTTAGCTGCAGTTGCCAGTCCATAACTTGTTGAAGGAATAATCGCTACATTATCTTCTGATGTTTGAAAAATATTAGCGGCGTTTTTCCTTAAAACTTCTGCGTCACCAAACCAGTCTTTATCAGTTAACTTCCAAGGCCTTGTTCTTCTTTCCAGCGCATTTATTCCTGCTTCTTTTACTGATTTAAGAACAGGAGACATATTTGCACAATTGAGATAGATTATATCATTATCTATTTCGAAAAGGTATTTCGCGTTATTTATATTTTGCATTTTTGTTTCAATAATAATTATGATTCGGTAACTGATTCAAAAATAGGAAAAATTTATTCAATTTGATGGGAGGATCCTTTATTACAAAGAGATTTATAAACTCATCCTAATTCTTCTCTTAAAGGAGAAGGATTTATTTACATTGCTAACTTTTTCATTAAATACCTTAACAAGATATTGGATTGATATTTTGATAAACAAGAGAGTGAGTTAATTTTGGTTATAGAGTTAATAAATATTTAGTTATTCCTTGTAAATGTATATTTGCTCTTTATTTATTTGCAAGGAAACTAAGGAACCTATGGCTGACAACATTACTCAAGTTATACTGACCGCAAAAGAATTGGAAATTCACTTTGGTGAGCAGATTGTTCTTGATAAAGCATCATTAAGTGTTCACGAATTGGATAGAATAGGATTAGTCGGAAAGAACGGAGCCGGAAAATCTACTTTTCTTAAAATCATTTCGGGCTTAATACTTCCTGATTCGGGAGAAGTTTCTAAGAGGAAAAATCTTGTTACAAGTTTTCTCTCCCAGGAATTTACTTTAGATGGAAATAAAAATGTATATGAAAATATTTTATCCGGTGCTATAAATGAGCTGGATTTAATTCATAAATATGAAGTGACACCATTTGATTCACCTAAAAAGCATCATCTCGAAGAAACAATTTTACGCATGGATTCCTGGAATCTAGATAAACGAATTAATATTCTTGTTGAGTCTTTAAGTGCACCGGATATCAAAAGAGATATCTCAGGTTTATCAGGCGGAGAAAAAAGACGGGTAGCACTCTGCCGTGCATTAATATCCAGACCTGATTTACTGATTCTTGATGAACCTACAAACCATCTCGATACAAATTCAATTGAATGGCTTGAGGATTTTCTTGCAGGCTATAAAGGAACCTGCATCTTTGTTACACACGACCGTTATTTCCTTGACAGGATTGCAAACAGGATTGTTGAGCTTTCTTCAGGCACATTTTATTCTCACCAGGGAAACTATACTGAATATCTAATTAACAAAACAGAAAGGCAGGCAGTTAAAGAAGTTGAAGAACGTAAACGGCAGCTTTTCCTGAAGCGTGAACTTGAATGGGTAAGAAGAGGTCCGAAAGCGAGAAGAACAAAAGCCAAAAGCCGGCTTGATAATTTTTATGAAGTATCTAACCAGGTAAATAATGAAGCAGAGCTTGATGTTGATTTGATTATTCCTCCATCTGAACGTTTGGGGAAAAAAGTTGTTGAGTTTAAGAATGTTGGAATTAAGCTTGGAGATAAAATTTTGTTTGATAAATTTACTTTTAACTTTGAACCGGGAAAGAAAATCGGGGTAGTAGGGCATAATGGTGCCGGCAAAACAACTCTTCTGAAAATTATTTTAGGAGAAATAGCTCCCACTGCAGGCATAGTTGAAATTGGTGAAACAACAGAATTTAATTATGTTGACCAGGCAAGGCTGCTGTTAAATGATGATGATTCGGTTATCAAAGCAATTGGTGAGGGGAATGAGGTCATTAAATTCGGTAGATTCCAGTTGAGTGTATGGACATACTTAAGGCGGTTTCTTTTTACAGATGATAAGATAAATACGCAGGTCAGTAAACTTTCCGGCGGAGAAAAGAGCAGACTTACTCTTGCAAAAATTTTATCCAGGGGAGGAAATTTTCTTCTGCTCGATGAACCGACAAACGATCTTGACCTGCCGACTTTAAGAATACTTGAAGAAGCATTAATATCTTTTGAAGGATGTATTGTGGTTGTTAGCCACGACAGATATTTCCTGAACCGGATCTGCAACGGCATACTTGCATTGGAAGAGAACAGTGAAGTTTATTACAGCGAAGGCGATTATGATTACTATATTGAAAAGAAAAAGCAGCGCATACAGGAGAATGAAGATTTAAAGCCGAAAGAAAAAAAGGAAACCGCTGCCAGCACAGCACGTACTAAATCAAAACCAAAAAAGCTGAGCTATAAAGATGCTTTGGAACTCGAACAGATAGAAGAAAAAATAGTTACTGCTGAAGCAGAAATTGAAAGAATTGAAAATATATTTACTTCTTCGGATTTTTATTTAAAATATGCAGCGCAAACAAATGAACTTAATCTGCAGCTTGAAGAAGCAAAAGAAAAAGTAAAGAAACTCTATGAAAAATGGGATGAGTTGGAGAGGAAAAAACAAGAGCTTTCTTAGATGATAAAAAATACCCTTGACTCAATGAGCAAGGGTATTGTATAATTCATTTATAGTACTCTCATTTTAACAAAAGCATCCTTTTTGTTTCAACAAAAGAACCTGACTGAAGCTTATAGAAATATATTCCGCTTGTAAGATTACTGCCATCAAATTCAATTTCATATTCTCCCGCAGACTTTTCCTCATTTTCTAATGTTGCAACTTCATTCCCTAATACATCATATACTTTTAGTGTTACAAAACCATTCACTGGTAACTGATAACTAATAGTTGTACCTGGATTAAACGGGTTAGGGTAGTTTTGTGAAAGTGAAAATACTGATGGAGCGATTTCAGCTTCTACAATGTCTGAGTACTCAAAGCTGCCGTTAAAATCTATTTGTTTTAATCTGTAATAAAGTCTGGATGATTCTATACCTGACAATTTATCTGAATAAGAGTATTGCTGTGGTTCAGATGTTGTTCCTTTTCCTTCTCTAAAACCAATCGTTCTCCAATTTGTTTTATCAAAGCTTCTTTCAATTTCAAAGCCGTGGTTATTTAATTCTGTTGCTGTTGACCAATAAAGAGTAACAACATTCACTGTAACAGAAGATGAGAATGAAAGAAGTTCTACGGGGACATTGCCTGTCGTATCTGTGATATAACTGTAATAAACATCCTGTTCACCATTAAACGTAGCTGCCCATGCCAGGTGTGCGCCGCTGCTATCTGAAACCATATCGAAGTAATCTCCCATCTTATCCTGGTTCGGCCAGCCAAGATGAGAATTGAAATAATCCGAAAGTCTTTCATTTTGCGACCAGGTTGCACCTCCGTCCTTCGAATTTGAATAATATAAAGCTGAAATATTACCTGCGGGATTATCGCGGGTATCCAGCCAAATTACATCAATACGTCCGTTTG
>CAZECH010000187.1:0-6342 GCA_964510675.1 uncultured Ignavibacteriaceae bacterium | reverse complement strand
TAAGCTATACTTATCTTTGGGCAAGAGATATTGAAGAAAAAAAATCTCTTAAGTATCGTTCAAGGCATACTTTTTACAGCAGGTTAGATTTTAGTTTAAATAATTTTTTAGCCGGTGCGGATTTCAGATATTGGAGCCGCGTAGAAGAAATAGATGAAGAGTTAATCAATCTTGGGTTAATTCCTGATGGTGAATTGAGGGTTGAAGTTTACGTTTTAGATTTAAGAGCCGGATATAATTTTAATCATTTTAATATTCCTTTAAGAATTTTTCTCAATGCTAATAATGTTTTTAATTATAACTATGTTGAGTTGATTGGCAATCTTGCACCTATTAGAAATTATGCTTTAAGTGTAGAATTACTTTTTTAAAGATTTCCGAATTAAAAGTTGAATATTGATTGTTGAATGTTTTATTTATGCTTAAAAGAAATAATTATCAATGTTCAATACTCAATATTCAGTTCATTCAATTAACAAGAATTTTATGTTTATAGACACGCATGCACATTTATTTTATCCGAACTTTGCAGAAGATATTGATGAAGTTATTGAAAGAGCTAAATCTTCCGGGGTGGATTATATTATTGTTCCTGCAACAGATATTGAAACAGCAAAGCAAACTCTTGCTCTTGCAGATAAATATGAAATAATTTATGCCACAGTAGGAGTTCATCCCCACGAAACAAAAGAATGGAATAACAGAAACCTGGATATAATTGAAGATTTGGCTAAGCATCCAAAGATTGTAGCTATTGGAGAAATTGGCCTCGATTATTACTACGACTTATCTCCAAAAGAAAAACAGATTGAAGCTTTCAAAGCACAGATTGAACTTGCAATAAAACTAAATCTGCCTATTGTGGTTCACAACAGGGAATCAGATGAAGATATTATGAAGATTGTCAGAGAATATTGTGACAGCGGTTTAAGAGGACAGTTCCATTGCTTTAATGGTTCATTATCGGATGCTAAAGATTTAATAAGAATGAAATATTTTATTTCGTTTACTGGCAACATAACTTTTAAAAAAGCTGACTCACTTCGCGATTTACTTTCGAATATAAGGTTGCACCATCTTCTTCTGGAAACCGATTCCCCATTTATGACTCCCGTTCCTCATCGCGGCAAAAGAAATGAACCTGCTTATGTTAAACTTATTGAAGAAAAAATTGCAGAGCTTCATAAAATTTCCGTTGAAGATGTAGCGAGAGTAACATCAATTAATGCTTTTCGTTTATTTGGAATCGGAAGCCTTCCCGGAACCAGCTTTACCTATAAACTTGGAAATAGTCTGTATGTTAATATAACCAACAGGTGTAATGCAGATTGTATATTTTGTAAAAGGAAAAATGATGCAGTCATTGAAGGTTACAATTTGAAGATGAGAAAAAATGAGGAACCTTCTGCGGAAAAATATATTGAAGAAATTGGTGATCCAAAAGCTTATAAGGAAATAGTATTTTGCGGATATGGTGAACCTACAATAAGATGGGATGTTGTCAAGTCGATCGCAAAATATGTCAAACAGAATGGAGGCAATACACGGCTTGATACAAATGGTCATGGAAGTTTCATCAATAAAAGAGATATTACTTCTGAGATGAAAGGAATTATTGATTCAGTTTCAATCAGCCTTAATTCAGTTGATGCCACTAAATATGCAGAGATAATGAGAGTTGAAAAAAGAATGTTCAATGAAATGGTAGTATTTGCTAAGAATGCAAAACAGTATGTTGATAAGGTTGTAATGACTGTTGTTTCAATGAATGATTTAGATATTGAAAAAGCAAAACAAATTGTGGAAGATAAGATTGGAGTGGAATTTAGAGTAAGAGAGTATTTCTAAATGATAGAATTGTTGAATGATCAGAACTTCTCTCCATTTATACATTCATCCAATCACGCAGTCAGGCTCTTTCAATTTTAGAATTAAATTTTATGAGAAGCAAATTTATTTTTTTCTTTATATCTACTTTTTTGTTGGGAATGAGTTTTCCTCAAATATCTATAAAGGAAAAACTCGATAATCTTCTATCTAACAATTTTTTCGAATCAACCCTTGCTTCTGTTGATGTGTATGATTTAACTGGTAAACAAGCTATCTATCAGAAAAATAATAAATATTTAATGCATCCGGCATCTAATATGAAAATACTAACATCAGCAGCCGGATTGTTTTTTCTCGGACCCGATTACAATTTTGAAACCTCACTTTTTTACAAAGGTGAAATAGAAGATGGAATTCTTAATGGTGACATTTATATAGTAGGTGGTTTTGATCCTGACTTTTCCATTTATGACCTTGATTATTTTGTTGAGGCAATTGATTCACTTGGCATCCGTGAAATAAATGGTAATCTATATGCTGATATTTCAAGAATGGATACGAAATTTTGGGGTGAAGGCTGGATGTGGGATGATGATCCTTCAACAGATGCACCGTACCTTTCTTCGCTTAATATCAATTTAAATTCTGTTGATGTCTTCCTTCTCGGAACTGATGTCGGTAAAAATGCTCAGGTTATACTGAATCCGTACACTGAATATTTTGAAATCTTTAATGAAACAACTGTTTCACCGGATGAAGATAATTCATACTATATTACAAGAGATTGGATGAACAGAAAAAATACTATTATGGCTGCTGGAAAGATTAAAAAACGTTCCAACATAACCGGCGAGGAAGTACCTGTAAGTCTGAGTGTTTACAGACCGGATTTATATTTTCTTACCTTATTTAAGGAAATTCTGGAAAGGAAAAAAATAAAGGTTAAAGGTAGTGTAGATAACTTCTGGCTTCGTTATGATGTTATTCACTTAAGAACATTCTCCAGGCCTTTTGCAGAAGTGATCAAGCGCGTAAATAAAGTAAGCAGTAATTTAAATGCAGAGATGGTTCTTTATGCGATGGCGGAAAAATATTATGGTAAACCCGCAACATCGAAAAATGGGATTAAGGTTATTAATAATTTAATTTCAATGGCAGGAATGAATCCTGAGAAATACAGGCTGGTTGATGGTTCAGGTTTATCTCACTATAATCTTGTTTCAGCAGAATTAATGGTGGCAGTATTAAAACATATGTACTATGAAGAGCCTGAACTTTATCAAGTCCTGGTTGAATCATTCCCGATTGCGGGAGTAGATGGAACACTTGGAAGAAGAATGGGAGAAAGCGTTGCTGAAAATAAAGTAAGAGCTAAAACCGGTACAATAAGCGGCGTTAGTGCTCTTTCAGGTTATATTACTTCTAAAAGCGGTAACCTTTTGGCATTTTCTATCCTCATGCAGAATTTTGTCAACAATACCTCAACAGCAAGAAGCTTTCAAGATGAGATTTGTAAAATCCTGGCTGAGTATTAATCATGAAAAATCTTGCTGTTATATATTCAGAAGAACATGTGAAGCATTCTCCACCTTTCTCTCATCCTGAAAGACCGGAAAGGGTCTCTTCGGTCTACAATTTTTTAAAGGATAAAAATTTTTTCAGTAATGTTGATTTAATTAATCCTGTTGGAGCTACAAAAGAAGATATACTTCGGGTACATACTTATGATCATTATGAATTTGTAAATCAATCAATCATTAAGGGAAAAAATCTTCTCGATGGTGATACTTATATTGTTAAAGACTCGTTAACTGCCGCACTTCTTTCTGCCGGTGGAGTCATTAAAGCAGTAGATCTTGTTTTGGGTAATTCATATAAATCTGTTTTTTCTTTGATGAGACCTCCAGGCCATCATGCTGAAAGTAAAAAACCAATGGGCTTTTGTATTTTTAATAACATTTCAATTGCTGCCAGGTATGCACTGGATAAATATAACCTTGAACGAATTGCAATTATAGATTGGGATGTCCATCATGGAAATGGTACACAAGAAATATTTTATAATTCTTCCAAAGTTTTTTTTATAAGTCTTCATCAATATCCTTTTTATCCCGGGACAGGATCTGAGAATGAAAGTGGAAATGGGGAAGGGGAAGGTTTTACTTTAAATTTCCCTTTACCTGCCGGTACATCAGGAGAATCATATTTTAGAATTTTTAAAGAAAATATTATAAAAGCTTTAATTAATTATAATCCGCAATTACTTTTTATCTCAGCAGGATTTGATGCACATAAAGATGATCCTCTTGCAAATATGAAATTAACTGAAGATGATTTTGCAGATATGACAAAAGTGATTAAAGATTTTGCAGATAAAAAAAATATTAAAATCATTTCAGTGCTTGAGGGCGGATACAATCTCGATGCACTTTCTGCTTCTGTTTATTCACATCTCAGCGTATTAAATGAATAAGAATTATAAAGAATTCCATATCACGACTGATCCTTTTACTCCTGAGATAGTCACTGGAATGCTTTGGGAACTTGATATAACAGGACTTTCAGAAGAGAATAATGTTATTAAAGTATTTTCTGAAAGCAATTCACTTTCAAGAGATAAACTCTATGCCATTCTTGAAAGATTAGTTAATGAAAAATTAATTATCAATTACGTTGTTGAAGAATTTGAACTTGAAAATAAAAACTGGAATGAGGAATGGGAAAAAAGTATTAATGTAATTGAAGTAACAGATAAAATTGTAATTAAATCCTCATTCAGAAATTATGAAGAAAAACCCGGGCAACTAGTAATTACAATTGATCCTAAAATGTCTTTTGGAACCGGAGAACATCAAACCACAAAGCTGATGCTAAAGTTAATTGAAGAGTATTTAAAACCCGGAATGAAAGTTCTTGATGTTGGTTCTGGCACTGCTGTTCTTTCAATTGCTGCTGTTAAACTCGGAGCAGCAAAAGCTGTTGCAATTGATAATGATGAATTATGTTTTGAAAATGGAAATGAAAACTGCAGATTGAATAATGTTGCAGACAAAATTCAATTGAGAATTGGGGAAATCAAAGAAGTAGAAGAAAATGGTTTTGATCTTATTCTTGCTAACATTCAGAAAAATATTCTCATTAATATACCAGGAGATATAAAAAGCAGGTTGAAAAATGATGGTTTGGTGATTTTATCAGGTTTACTTGAAGATGATGAAACTGATATTAAAAAGCATTTCAATAAAACAGGTTTATCATTTCTCAAAAAAGAAAAAATGGATGAATGGATAGCAGTTGTATTTAAGTTAGGAAACTAAAGAGGCTGCCTCAAAACAATCATTCCGAACTTGGTTCGGAATCTTTTTCATTGAAATTGAACTATGTTAGAAGCTGAAACAAGTTCAGCTTTACAAATTAGACTTTTGAAACAGTCCCTTTTTCTTCCTCAATAAATTTTAATTGTATTTGATTTTAACAGTTCCGCCTGTAAGAAATCCCCAATCTTCATCATAAACATAAACTTTATATGTCCCGCGATCATAAAAAGTAATTTTTTTCCAGAACCAATTCCAGTCAGGTTCAACATCCTGGTAAATTGTATTATCAAATTCTTCCTTACCCCTGGAATCGACTTTATAAATATCAAAGAGAACTTCATTGCAATCTACTTCATTACCACTTCCCATTCTTACAAGGAAATAAAGATATCCTCCGTCATCAGGTATTGTGAATGAAGAACTTTCGTTAATTGCATAACCATCATCATCAACATCTTCGCAGAAATAAAGAGATTGAGCTGAAGCAGCTGGAGTTGCAAGAGCAATAAAAGCAAAAAGTATAAAATTAAAAAAGTTGAACTTTTTCATCCTTCGACCTATGTAAAGTTGTTTATTACTATCATTTAATAGGCAATAAGCTAAGTTTATGCCAGCAATAACAAAGAAATAGAAACTTTAATTTTAATCTTAATTGAAATGTTTAGATTTACATGTAGTAAGTATGAGACTAAAAAGAAGGTAGATTTTGGCTTTATGCAAATAAAAAGCCAGAATCATTCCGACTTTTGTGTAGAATAGTTAAACACCTATCTAAGTAAAATCATTTTTTTTACTGAAGAATACTTTTCTGTTCGTAATTCATAAAAATAAATTCCACTTGAGAGTGATGATGCTTCAAATTCAATTTCATAATTCCCGGCAGGTTTTTCTTCATTAACTAGTGTTGCAACTTCTTTTCCTAAAACATCAAAGACTTTTAAAGAAATAACTCCTCTTTCTGCAATCTGAAATTCAATATTTGTTATTGGATTAAATGGGTTGGGGTAGTTTTGGTTTAGTGAAAATTCCCGAAGTAGATTTTCTTCATTGCCTTTAATCGAATTGGGGATTATGCTTCCTCCGTTGTTTGTATAGTAAACAGTTGAATATTGTTCCGTAATGCCGGAAGAACTGCTAAGCTAATAAGCCATCCATGGTCGTTATCAACAAAAACTATATCCTGACCGTGAAAGTT
>CAZECH010000186.1:0-6351 GCA_964510675.1 uncultured Ignavibacteriaceae bacterium | reverse complement strand
TATTCTTAACATATTCCTCAACATCTTTTCTTAACCTTTTTCTATAAACAAGCTTCTCATCAAATTCACCTTTGTAAATTTTATCAACAAAATCATTCATCCATTTTGAAATTTCCTTGTTATAAAGAACTCTTTTATAAAGTTCAACCTGGAATTCCTTTGCGAGTCTCGTCCAATCAGATCTGACAAATTCCATTCCCACAAACTCAAGATTTTCATCACCATTATTAACAACAAGGCCAGCATATCTTTTCTTAGCTCCGGTTTCTGCACCTCTTGCAGGAGTAATAATAAATTTTCTATAAAATTTTTCAAACTCCAGTTCAAGATGTGAAGTAACTTCATATTCTTTTTTTAATCTTGATTTCCAATATTGATTAAGCTCCTTTGCAAGTTTTTTACCATTATTTGAACCATCACCTTCAGCGGATTTTAACCTGATGAATAAGGAATCAGTATCACCATAAACAACTTCATAACCCTGCGATTCAAGATATTTCTTGCTTTGAAGTAAAAGCCACTGCCCAGTTGAGGTAATTGCTGAAGGAAGGTGAGGATGATAAAATCGGCAGCCTGTTGATCCCATTACACCATAAAAACTGTTCATTAGGATTTTTATTGCCTGGGAAAGAGGCTTCTCTGCATCTTTAATCGCCTTTGCTCTCTGTTTCATTAAATGATTAATAAAATCCGGAAGGAAATGTTCTGTCGATGAAAATTTGTACCCTCCCGGAGTTATTATTGGACTTATATCAGACATCAATCGGGAATATGGATCTATTTTGAATGTCTGAATTATTGAAGGATACAGACTTTTAAAATCCAGCAATACAACATTGTCATAGATTCCCGGTTTAGGATCGAGAACATAACCGCCTGCAGAATGTTCAGTTGAAACAATATCTTTAACATTTGGAGCTACAAGTTTTTTTTTGTGAATCTTTGGCAATAAAAAATGATCGAGTGCTGCCGACATCATTCCCAACCTGTCCATTAACATTCCCGATAATTGTGTTCTCTTTACAGACATCTCAATCAGTCCCGTTTTCTTAAATATTTCATAAACAAGAATAGTATCCTGAATATTGTATTCCGCAAGCTTCTGTTTATCTTCCTTAAACAGTCTTTCTATTTCTGTTACTTTATTTTGTTCATGAGAAATAGTTTTACCCTTACCAAGAAGTTCCTGTGCAACTGTTTCAAGTTTGTAATCCTCAAATGTTTGAAAAGACATTCTTAACGATGAAGGTCCATCAAGCACAATTCTCCCGGGTATATCTACAAAATAATTGCCCTGTTTTCTTTTGCGTAAAGTAACTCTTCCGTTTCCTCTTGCAATATCAAAAGGTATTACAAACTCTTTACATTTATTTTCAAGAAAGAGCAGATCAAATCCAACTACATGCCAGCCAATAATTATATCAGGATCAGCTTCACTGAACCATGAAATAAATTTTTGAAGCAATTCTTTTTGAGAAGTAAAATAATCAATATAACCAGCACTGTTTTGCTGTTCGTCTGAAAGCATAAATATTTTTTTAGTCTCTTCATCTTTTTTCCTTAAATAAACTGCAATTGAGTAAAGATCATTATTCCTTTCACCTGTTTCTATATCCAGGGAAGCAATTGTAAAATCCGGTGTTACATTTGCCGGTTTTATTTTAGGATTATTAAATGAAAGCATCTTACCATTTTTTTCAGCGTTCCCGGTAACATTCATTTGAGCGTTTATGGATTTCTCCATCAGGTACCTTCTCGCAGGATCAATATCTGCTTCGTAAGTCTTAATATTTTTTGAGCTTAAAATTTCCTCAGCCGTTTTAAGATCCCTTTGCGTATTAAAGTAAACAGCATCAACTATGTTCCCGGAAAAATCCTTCATATCAACTTTTTTTATTCTATAAGGAACATTCAGAACATTAAGATTTGCATCCTCGCTTACAAAAAAAACCGGTTTATTATTTTCAACTATAATTTCGACAGGACCATCCCTAGAAGTACCGAAAAATCTCAAGATGTTTTTTCCATTTACATCCTGCCATTCATTTGTTAATATGAAAACTTCTTCTGTTATAGTAGCCATTTTAGATAAAATTAATATTATCCTATATTAACATAGCTCTAAATAAAGCTTAATAAATTATAATTTCGCAAAAAATCATAAAAACAATATGAAAAAGAAATCTCATTTTCTACTCATTTTTTTTATAGTTTTAATTAATCCTGAACTATTCTCACAAGTTAAATTTACCGGTTATGGCTCAACGGGTTTACAATTCTATGAAAGACAATTAACTTTTGGTGCATCCCAGGAAACTTACTTTGAAGGAAAATTCCAGGCTGATATAAAAGTAAATAAAGATATTGAAGCTCAACTTGATTTTAGAGGGAATTCGACAGATCGAAATGTTGTCTTGAGAGAATTCTCAGCAAAGTTTGAATATTGGGATAGAATGAAAGTTGAAGTCGGTAATATTAAACAACCTTTCGGCACAGAACAAATAGTAAGCAACGAAGATCTTGAACTTGTTGATGAAAGTTTTGTTCATGAACAAGTTTCAGATTTTGGTTATGCCGAAAGAGCAGTAAGCATTATGTTATACAGCAAGTACAAAGAGGCGTATAAAGATTTTCCTCTTTCATATTATTTTTCATTATTTAAAAATAATTCAGCCACTTCAGGTGTTTATGCAAGATTAAGTTATCACAGCAATAATTTTATATATTCCATCAATTATACTTTTCATGCCATAGGTGGAGATTATCCTGTTAAGGCAAATGCGTTTTGCGGAGATATAACTTTTAATCCAAAGAATACAAAGATAAGCCTTGAAGCATTTTATGTTAAGAATACCGAGTTAGTTCTTCAGCAGCTAATTTTAAATGGTGACCAGAATATTTATGCGGCAGGAGCAAAATTGCTTGCTGCAAAAATCTTTGATATTGATGGAAAAATTGTAAATGGTCTGGAACCTATAATTCTGTTTGGTTATTTTGCTCCGGACTTTTCAGAAAGCCAATTTCACACATTACAAATTGTTCCCGGGTTTAATATTTATTTTCACGAAGATGTAAGACTAAGATTAAATTACAGCAAATTATTAACGAAGAATTTATTTAATACTAAGTATAGCTTTACAAACTCAGTAGGGACATTTGAATTACAAATAAGATTTTAATCGTGAATAAATTAATATTTATAATACTGATTATTCCAATATTCTTTGGTGGATGCGATATTAATGATAATAATCCGGCAGATGATATAAACTCCATTTATCTTTTTCATACATACATAAGACAGGAAAATTTATCTGAACTTCTTTCAAACAAGCTAATAGATTTTTCTATACCGGTTAGAATTAAAGTTGGAGATAAAGATTATAATGGAATGATTGAAGCTCAGGGTTCCGGATCAAGATATCTTCCCAAATGGTCTTACGAATTTGAACTTGAATATGATGAAATTATGAACCTTGATAATTTTAACCTGAGTGCACAAATTGGTGATCCTTCTATGCTTAGGACCATGCTTGCCTCTTTTGCTTACAAGCAAATGGGTTTTGAGGTGTTCGATTCAGATTTTGCTTTCCTTAAAATAAATGGTGAGAATAAAGGACTATATTATGTTGTTGAAAGAATTGAAGAAGATTTTTTCAACAGGAGAAATATTCCGGTCTTTGAAGTTATAAACACTCAGTTTGGTGCAAGTTTTACTTTTAATAACAACAACAATATCTATGAGTATTTTGAAAAAGAAATTAATGATGATGATAATCTTTTTTATTTCGGAAACTTAATTCATGCTCTTGATACTGTAAACCAGGAAAATATTTTTACTAAACTTTCAGAATTTTTAGATATTGAATCCTATCTTAAATATCACGCCGTTTCTACAGTAATAGCAGCTACAGATGGCTTTAGAAATAATATAATATTTTACAAACGGAATCCTGAAAGTCCTTATGAAACTTTACCATGGGATTTTGATGCTACATTTAATACAGGGTTTAATTATATTTTTTATGGCGATAATGAGATAATCATAAAGCTTATGGAAAATGATTCCTGTTTCAGCATTTATAAACAATACTACACTTTCTTTCTGGAAAATATCTTTACAGAAGATTTGCTTTTCCCTTTGATTGATCAGTCAACTCAAAAGATAAAAGAAGCTTATAATCTCGATCCATATCTTGGAGGTGCCGGATTTGATTTTAGCAGCGAGGTAAATAACCTTAAAAACTTCATTTCTGAAAGAAGACGGTTGCTAATCAGCAACTTAGACAATTTCAGAAAACCTTAACATTACCCTGACTGTTAGTTATTGAAACATCTTTAATCACCAAACCCGGTGGATGTAATTTTTCCTTTATAAAAAAACAATTACTTACAATATGATTAAGTATTAATTACTTGAACAGAAAGGAATATTTACTAAAGTTTTTTCTAATGAATATTTTGTAAGATTCCCCGCCGTGCCAAAAGAAAATTTTTACCGCACTATTTGAAATATTCTGGCATATAAAATGACTTTATATAAAATGTAAATGCAGCAGCAGATAGTTTAAGCTGTTTCATACTGATAATAAACTGATTTATAAACTTTAATATGAAGTGTGTTTGAGATGAGACCTAAAATACTTATTGCGGAGAATGAAAATATTGCTGCAATTAATATCAAGAATTCCTTGCATAGGATGGGATACGTTATACTTGATATAGTAGGATCGGGTGAAGAAGTAATACGTAAAGTAAAAGAAGAAAAACCCGACCTGATATTAATGAATATATCGCTTAACGGTTCTCTTGATGGAATTGAAACAGCGGAAATTATTTCTGCAAAATATGATATCCCGGTAATATATCTTACCGAATTAAATGACAGGGAAGTTCTACAGAGAGCAAAGATAACTGAACCTTACGGCTATTTAGTAAAACCATTTGACTCAAGAGAAATTGAAATTGCAATTGAAATGGCTTTCATTCAGAGAGGTGTTTCATTTGAAGCTTCCGAAGCTTCTCGGTTTCCTTTGATATTTACAAATTGAATTATAAAAAATAATCTGCCCGGAATATTTCTGCCGGTAATTATTTTTTCTTCATTACTTGTTTCTTCTTCATTTAAAAATTAGTTTTACGAAAATTCTTTCCTGATTTTTATTTGTTTAGATATACGAGGAAACTATGAATGAAGAAAATTATAACAGTGTTAACTCCCTCCCTGAAAAAATGGATGAAATCATAAACCTACTGCAGAATGATATTTTAATAACCGGTGCTTTGGTAAATAATAAAAAGTTTTATAAAGATTTCGATTCAGTGCTAAGCGACCTGAACCAATTAGTATCTGAAAATGAGGAGCCTCATCAAAAGTATGCTCAGATTTCCATGTTTTAACTGAATATCATTTCGCTTAAAAAATTTTGAAGTTTCATCGTAATCTGTCCGGGTTTCCCATCTCTTACTTTCCAATCATTAACCTGAACAACAGGGGTAATTTCGGAAATTGTTCCAAGAACCATCATCTCATCAAATGATTTTAATTCATCTCCTCTAATTTCTGTTTCAATTGCCCTTATATTATTCACTTTACAAATTTCAAGAACCACTTTTCTTGTTACTCCATCAAGAATTAAATTGGATAATGGAGGTGTAAATAATTTCCCATTTTTAACTGCACAAAAACTTGTGTGAGTTCCTTCGGTTAAATTTCCGTTTCTTATAAGAACAGCTTCCATTGCATGATTCTCAAATGCTTTTTGCTTTGCTAGAACATTTGCAAGAAGCATTGTTGATTTTATATCGCATCTCATCCATCTCACATCTTCTTCAAGAATTATTTTGACTCCGTTTTTAAGCTCACTTTCCTTTCTTATGTAAGGAGTAACTGAAAGAAAAAAAGTTGGTTTTATGTCTGGAGGAAAAATATGCTGACGTGGAAAATAATTACCACGGGAAATCTGAAGGTAAACAAGAAGATGATCCCCACTAAAATTATTTACTTTAACAAGTTTGCTTATTGCATTTTCAATTTCATCAAAATCAGAAAAGTTTATTCTTGATGATGCAAGACTTTTCCTCAATCTTTCAATATGGTCCTCTAACTTAAAGAGTTTTCCTTTGTACCATCTTATTGTTTCATAAACTCCATCTCCAAATAAAAAGCCGCGGTCGAAAGGAGAAATGTTTAAATCATTCCCTTTAAGGATTTTATTATTCAGATAGAAATAAAAATCTGAACTATCACTCACATTGCACCTCGTAAATCTGTTACCCAAACTTAATGAAAAAAAGAATTGCTCTATAAAACTGAATATTTAGTAGTGTCCTAATTTCACGCTTTGTCAT
>CAZECH010000185.1:0-6353 GCA_964510675.1 uncultured Ignavibacteriaceae bacterium | reverse complement strand
TTCCGAAAACTGTTTATTAGACTATGGAAAAATCAAAAGGTTGGGGATGAAAAGAAAGTAAGAAGTGATTTTATTTTATAGATCAAAAATAGAATCTAAAATAAAGGAAGACAGAATATATTCCGTTGGCCTATGTTAGAATGATTTATGCAATGCTTTTAACTAAATCAAATACAGAGTTAAGTAAGTAAGTTGGCTTAATATTCTCATTCCCATTTGGAAAATTTTTAACTCCTGATAAAACCAAAGCGGTGTCTAATCCAAAAGAATTCCCCATCGCAATATCCGTTTCAAGCCTATCGCCAATAAGCAGAGCTTTGGTGAGATCACCGATTTTTTCTTTTACTTCATTCATCATGAATTCAGAAGGCTTGCCGAAATTTATTTCAAGCTTGCGGTGGCTTCTTTTTTCAAGCGCAGAAATTGTTGCGCCGGCATCGAGAACTTCTCCATTATCAACAGGACAGGTATCATCTATATTTGCTGCAAAAAACCTTGCACCTTTCTCAAGTGATCTTGCAGCAATCTCAAGCTTTTCATAATTAAGTGTTCTATCAAGTGTAACGAGTAGAATATCAATCTCCTCAGGATTATCAGAATAATTTAATCCGACAGAAACAATTTCATCAATAAAAGTTTTCTCTCCTATCGCATAAAAGTTTTTACCAAAATGATTTTTATTCAGATACTTTGAGAGAACAATTGTCGAATTTATAATTTCATTCAATTCAATTTCCAGACCTTGTCCTTTAAGAAAATTAAAATAATCTTTTACACTCCCTGTTGTTTTGTTGGAGATAAAGACAATTCTTTTCCCTAATCTCTTCAAATGATTTATTGTTTTATCAGCATCGGGTATAATATTGCTTCCCCTGTAAATTGTACCATCAAGATCAAATATAAATGAATTATAATTTTTTATATCCGGTTTCATTTAGAGAGAAGAATAAATTTTATAAATACGAAAAGATTGTGAAGGAATTTTAACTGATATCTTACTGCTTGCTTTATCAGCACCTGAAAAATTTCCTTCTTCGCCTGATATCAATTCTTTATATTGTCCTTTTAACATATCAACAGGGACATCGAAACTATCTTCTTCATTTCCAATGTTGAAAGCTATAATTATTTTTTCGTTTTCAAATACACGTTGAAAAGCAAAGCTTTGTTTTTTATCATTACTATATAAGAAATTGATATCACCTTTCACCAGAGTTTTATTTTCATTTCGTAGTTGGATCATCATTTTGTAAAATTCAAGCAATTCTTTATTCTGATCAACAGAATATGAACCTGATCCTTTTTTAAATCCATCATCTTTTGTAATTACTTCTTTATCGTATTTTAAATCATCCCACACCATTGGTTTTCTGCAATGCGGATCATCAGCACCCCACATCCCAACTTCATCGCCGTAATAAATCATTGGTGCACCGCGGTAAGTCAACTGGAAAGCAAAGATGAGTTTCTGCTTCTCATAAATTTCTTTTCCGGGTTTTCCAGGATTGTAATTTGTATTCCCTTCATTAGCATCCCTGTCAAAATTCCTGTCAGGATTTAAAATGTATGATGATAATCTTTCAGTATCATGACTTCCGACTAAATTTTGTAAAAGGTTTAGATATTCCGATGAATATGTTTCATCAATTTCCTGCAGTTTATCAACAAATTCTGAAGTTGTAATTTTATTTTTATCTGCAATAAAAAAATCAGTAACAGCATAAGCAAAATTATAATTCATCAGCGAATTGAAAGCTCCGTTTTCGGATATATAATCAGGAGAAAGTTCCCACAATTCTCCAATAATTATCGCATCGAGATTTATTGACCAGACAAGCTTACTCCAATCTTTCCAGAATCCCATTGGAACATCTCTCGCAACATCAAGTCTCCATCCATCAATTCCATCTGAATAATCACCATCATTATTTGGATCGAGCCAGCGTGAAGTTGAATGAAATACATATTGTTTTGGTCCGGGAAGCAAATCCTCTTCTGTCCTGTTAAATTCCGGTAATGATTTTGCATTCCACCATCCTTTATAATCAAATTCATTCTCTTTGGTTGAAGGATCATCAAAAGATTTTATTAAGTACCAGTCTTTATACTTTGAGTCTCTTCCATTTTTCACAATATCCTGGAATGCCCAGAACTGAACGCCGGTATGATTAAAAACTCCGTCAATAATTATCTTCATTCCCCTGGAATGGACTTCTTCGATCAACCACAGAAATAATTTATCCGCTTCAGTCCAGACCCAGGTAGAAGGATCATCAGGAATTTCAGATGCTATTAATATTCTGTCACCTTCGGGATCAGGGCCAAAGTTAACATCAATATGATGATAAGTTGAACCATCGTACTTATGAAGCGAGACTGCTTCAAAAACCGGGTTGAGATATATTGCACCAATCCCAAGTTCTTTGAGATAATCTAATTTATCAATTATTCCTTGTATGTCGCCGCCGTATCTTCTGTCATAAAGGTGATCTCTTACATTTCCGCCGAGTTTCTTTTCCCAGGCAGATGCCTCAAACCAGTTGCTCGTCCATTTTGTAACTTCCCAGCTATCGGGAATTTTCTTTTCATTTATAAAAACTTTAAAGGCTTCCGGATCATTAGAAGTATCCCCGTTAGCAAATCGTTCAGGAAAAATCTGGTACCAGATAATTCCTTCTGCCCATTCGGGTAAATGCTCCTGGGAAAATGATTTATTACAAACAAATAAGGTGAAGAATAAAAAGTATAATTTGAATAAAAATATTTTCATTAATTCAGTCTTTGAAAAAAGTTAAAATTATTTTGTGTTAACCACTAAAGAATTTTCTTTTCCATATAAAATATCTTCTGCAATCCGACTTATTTCTTTCTTAAAAATTTCTTCTTCCGGTTTCTTTATCCATTTAATCAAATCAATTTTCTCTATAGGAAAAGTGTTGAGGATTTCATATAAAGAAACTGGGTCAACGCCGGCTTCTTTGTCCTTTGCCTCTTTAATAATTTCTCTAAAATTACATTTAAAATTTTTGCAGATAATCCAAATATCGGCAATATCTTTAACTTCATAACGAAATAAAGCAGAGAGTTTATTAGACAAAATATTCCTGAGACTATCAACCTTTCCGAGAATATTATTCTCAACCAGTTCTCCATAATGAGATGCAACATCATTCACAAAATCTATTCTGAGCTCGATTTTTTCTTTGATAATAAAAATCTGGAAGTAATTCTCACTTCTTCTTATTCTCTGGTTATCAATTTTGAACAAACCGGATTGCTGTTTTTCAATTAATATCTTGTATAATGTTTCCGTGTATTGATTGAAATTTGAATCGTTATTTACAAATAAATCAAGATCGTCTGAGTAACGATGATTAAAATAACTACGGCTAAGGGCGGTCCCACCTGTAAGATAAAAGGGTAGATTGAATTCTTTTACGATACTCAGGATCCCATCCTGAAAAGGGTAAAGGTTCTTTGAATAAAATTCGTCTGATTCTTTCATATCTTTCCCTGAGATCTTTATTTCTTAGGCTTCTTATTACTTCAGGAGTTAAAGATTTTTTTAATATTTCAATTCCTAATATATCTATAAGTTCATACCAATTCAGCCGTTCAAGCATGCGACGCACAATTAATTTCAGATCATAATCTTCAACTGAATATAAGTCGCCTCTTGTTATTTTGTCTAAGGGCAACAAATTAGTATTGTAGTCCCAAAAGATACTTTTTAATACTTTATTTTTTTCTTCATCAGACATGACTATTGCAGCGATAAATTTTTTTTCATAATTGCAAATGATTCTTTAATTGAATGTGGTTTATAACCGAGTTCAGTTTCAGCTTTAAGAGTTATTAGCCCTGATTTGAGAGGCCTTTTAGCAGGTTGATTTAGTTCCGGGGTTGTAATGGGTTTAATAAGATTTTTATTTAGATCGAAATAATCAGCAATCTTTTCAGAGAATTCATACCTGGAGAGAAATTCTTTTCCTCCAATATTAAAGATTCCTGTTTTATTATACTCAATCACTTTATTTATTCCCTGCACAAGATCATCAACATAAGTAGGATTGTTAATCTGGTCCGTTACAATTTTTACTTCTTTACCTGTACGCAAACTATTTATCAGCCATTGAACAAAATCAAGTTTACCATTTGAAAAAAAGCCATAAAGAACATTTGTCCTTAAAATTGTATTCATCACACCGCTGATCTTAAGAGCGTTTTCGGCAGCTAACTTGGTTCTTGCATAATAACCAAGAGGATTCGGTTTTTCATCTTCAGAGTAAGGCCCGTTCTTGCCGTCAAAGATATAATCTGTTGAAATATGAATTATCCTTGTATCAAGTATTCTTGCAGCTTCGGAAAGATATTCAATACCTTTTACATTTACTTTCCAGGCAATTTCTCTTTCGGTTTCGCTCAGGTCAACATTGGTAAATGCAGATGCGTTGATTATGTAGTCGGGATAAAAATCGAGTATAACTTTTTTTACATCTTCTCTTTTTGTTACATCACATTCCTGGTAATCAATGCCTTCTATAAAAGATTTATTTTCTATCGAACAGCCCAGCAGTTGAATATTGTTTTGCTTAGAATAAAACTTACACATACTTTGCCCAAGCATTCCGTTGGAACCAACAACAACAATTCTTTTCTTAATAATATCGTGAGAGAACATTATCCTTCAGATTTTTAAAATCATTCATATCTTTGTATGAAGCAGTATATCCTGCGGCTATATTTGCCAGCTTCAGAACTTTTTCAATATTTTTATTTCCGCGGGAAATATAGCTATAAAAAAATACCGCCCCAAAAACATCCCCGCATCCCACTTTATTTTTTATTTCTATATTGATTGCAGGCTCTTGAATTGTTTTAATATCATCTTTTTCTTTATAAAATATTTTAGCTCCTTTATCTTCAAGTGTTACAATTAAATATTTTATCCCATAATCTAAAACTTCTTTTACTATTTCTTCTTCAGATTTTTTTTTACTTAAAGTGAATAGTTCCTTTTCATTTACCTGTATGAAATCCAGGTTTGTAGCCCACTCATTAAAAGCAGGAATTGTTCTGAATCGTCTCTTAAAATCTTCATCAAGTCCACGAGAAAATGTATGTACATCAAAATAAATTAACCCGTTATAATTATTCCTGATACTTTTAAGCTGTTCTAAGTTTATATCAAAACCGGTAATCATATTAATTAAAATTCCGTCATACTTATCCAGATTGTTAAATTTGAACTGCAGGTTTTGGTTTATGTTTTCATATTTTTCATGTCTTTCCGAATGCATTTCAACTTTTAGCCAAACTTTGGGAATACTTTCCACAATATCAAAAATCCTTTCATCCAGCTTTTCAAATTCATCCTTGAACAAAGGATAATGTTCATTATCCATTGCAGTAATCAGGGAAATTTTATCCTTCCTCTCTTTAAAATTATTTAAAGCAATGGTTGTATAGAAAATTCCACCGGGTTTAATGGTTTTATTCTCATTAAAATCAATATAATCGACTACGGAATTTCCAATAATTAATAGATTCATTAAACGTTATTAATTTATGAATGTATGATGTGAATTTAATGAGGTGGGATAAAAAACCAAATACTTGAAACCAGAATAAAATTGTGTCTTTGAGACGTTAAGAGAAAAATTACAAGTCTCAAAGACACGCAGTTAATACATCCTTTATGATCTCACCTTAACAAAATCATCTTCTTTGTTTGTTTAAAGTTTCCTGCGGAAATAGTATAGAAATAAATACCGCTGGAAAGATTGGCTGCATCAAAATTTACAGAATAATTCCCTGCAGGAAGAATTTCATTTACTATTTCTGCAACCTCCTCCCCGATAGAATTATAAACTTTCAATGATACATACTCAGTATTTATTACAGCAAAATTTATAAGAGTCGACGGATTAAATGGATTAGGATAATTTTGAGTTAATGAGTAATTAGCCGGCAAAGATGAACCTGTATTTTCCACAGAAGTTGCAGGTTCTACCTCAACTATGGGACAATTTACATTTGCGGCATTTGTTGCAAGTATATTTGCTGCAACAGTAGTTGGCAGATCGTGCACATTTTCAAAATCAGCATTATCATAAATATTTACACTCCAAAGCGGAGAATAACCTTCGTCTTCAGGTAATGTTGCCGGAACATTGTGTGTTCGCCCGGTTGTGTCAGTTACAAAACCTGAAGGTGGACCTCCTCCGGGTTCTCCCGGATTTATTTTAAATGTTACATATATTGGAGACAGTGGAACCATATTCATATTATTAACAGTCAATGCTCTTTCAGAAAAGTTAAAATAATATACAACCATATTTTTGTACCAGCCT
>CAZECH010000184.1:0-6396 GCA_964510675.1 uncultured Ignavibacteriaceae bacterium | reverse complement strand
CTTACTTCTCTAATAACTGTAACTTTTATTTGTCCCGGATATTCCATTTCCTGCTCGATTTTTGAAGCAATGTCATGTGCAAGTTTATCCGCTACTATATCATCTATTTTATCATGTTCAACTACAACTCTTACTTCCCTTCCAGCCTGTATTGCATAAGTTTTAGCCACACCTTCAAATGATTTAGCTAAAGCTTCAAGCGTTTCAAGTCTTTTTACATAACCTTCAAGTGGTTCTCTTCTGGCACCTGGCCTGGCACCACTTATCGCATCCGCAGCCTGAACAAGCGCTGCAATAGGATGTTCCATCTCGATATCTTCATGATGTGAACCAACTGCA
Source organism: uncultured Ignavibacteriaceae bacterium (assembly GCA_964510675.1). Taxonomy (GTDB): domain Bacteria; phylum Bacteroidota; class Ignavibacteria; order Ignavibacteriales; family Ignavibacteriaceae; genus RBG-16-34-14. Next base: position 6,057 of record CAZECH010000184.1, on the reverse strand, counting down.
TTTACAACGATAGGATGCTCTTTATATTTTTTAGTAAGTTCATATCCTATTAAAGCATGCGGCCCTTCAACACTTTTATCAACAGTCTTTCCAATATCATGAAGTAAACCTGATCTTTTAGCAAGGGATATGTCAAGTTCAAGTTCGGCTGCCATAATTCCAGTTAGATAAGCAACTTCAATGCTGTGCCCCAAAAGATTTTGTCCATAACTTGAACGATATCTCATCCGGCCAATATGTTTAATCAACTCCGGGTGTACGTTATGAAGACCAAGTTGTAAAACAGTGTTCTCTCCATCCTTAATCATTTCTTCTTCAAGTTCCAGTTTTACCTTTTCAACAACTTCTTCAATACGTGCAGGGTGAATTCGGCCATCAGCTATAAGTCTTTCAAGAGAAACTCTTGCAACTTCACGTCTGAACTGATCAAATGATGAGAGGATGACTGCTTCCGGAGTATCATCTACTATTACATCTACACCGGTAACAGCTTCAAAAGAACGTATATTTCTTCCTTCTTTACCAATAATACGTCCCTTCATTTCATCGTTCTGGATTTGAACAACTGAAACTGTAGTTTCAACCGAATGGTCGGCAGCAGTTCTTTGAATAGCCTGAACAATCACTTTCTGAGCTTCTTTCTTTGCATCGGCTTTTGCTTTATCAACAATTTCTTTAATAAAAACAGAAGATTCCTGTTTAGCCTGATTAACCATATTTTCGATTAGCATTTTCTTAGCATCATCGCTGGTCAATCCTGATATTTTTTCTAATCTTGAATTTTGTTCTTCTTCAATTTTTTTAATTTCAATGAGCTTCTGCTCACTATACTTTTTCTGATCTTGTATTTCTTTTTCAAATAGTTTGTTTTCCTTTTCTTTTTTTATAACCGCTTCAAATTTTTTTTCAGTACTCTCTTCTCTGGCAACTAACTGTTTCTCAAGGTTTGTTATTTTTTGTTTCTTTTGTTGAATCTCAGCATCAAACTCATTCTTTTTCTTGTACCATTCATCTTTAACTTCTAATAACTTTTCCCTTTTAAGATTATTTGACTCTTTTTGGGCATCATTGATAATTTGTTTAGCTCTTTCTTCTGCTGAGGCAATGCTTTTCTTGCCAACTTTTGAGTTAAACATCCAGCCCATGTAGAAAAAAATAACCACGAGTACAATTGCCATAGGTATTAACAGAATCGGATCCATTATTCCTCCATGGTAGGGTTGATATTAAAACCGCTTCTGTCAGCTAACTTTAATAGAGAAAAACTCTATTAACACAGTGGGAATCTGCCAGAACGCTTTTTACTTCCTCTGTTCAGGCAAAGCCATGTTTCCCGATTAAAACCGGGATGAGGCCTGTAATTGGCGTTTTGAGCCAAACTCCCTATTAGATCTAACTGTTAGTTTTTCTTATTCTGTGAACTGACAGAGCGGAAATTTAGTTTTAAGATGGGTTAGACATACGAACTTCATTAAGAAGAAGCTTCAATTTTTTTATTTTATCACTTGCCTGTATTAGTAATTCTCTGTTTTTATTTTTTTCTAAAAATAGATCATAAGCAATATTTAAACAAGCAATAATAGCTATTGTCTGCACAGGTTGATCAGGAAGTTCCTCTTTGGTTTCTTCCATTACCTTATTAACATAAATAGCTAATTCCTTTGCTATTTCTTCATTTTCAACAAGTAAGGAATATTCTTTTTCGAATATTTTTATTTTGAGCTTTTTCTTATCGTTCATTTATGTCTTATCCATCAAACAATCATAATGTTTAAGAACTTAAATCTGCTTATCTGCAGATAAATGAAAATCAATCCTTGTTAGTAATTCACTAATATTATTTTTTAATTTTTCCTTTTCTTCTTTTCCAAGAGAACTTAAAATTGTTAAATCCGATTTTTCTTTTTTATTTTGACTTTCTGATTCTAGTTTGGAAATATTCTGCAATAATTCTGCCTTTTCATTTTTTAATGTACTAACCTGGTTTTCCAACTTTTCATTAATTTCTGTTAAATCCTTGCATTTGTTTGCCAGAATTTCTATTTGCGACTGAATATCGCTCAAATCATTGAGAAGTATATCTTGTTTGGAATTCTCCGACACTAATTACCTCTCAATTTTGCATTAAATTTATTTTCAATCGAATGAATAAGTTTTAGAAATTCTTTTTCAACTTCTTCTTCAGTTAAAGTTCTGTCTTCGGCCTGGAAGTTTAAAGTGAATGCCATACTTTTTTTATCTATACCTAAAGATTCACTTTCAAATAAATCAAATAACTTTACTTCTTTCAGTAATATAGTACCTTCCTTCTTAGTGAATTTAATAATCTCTTCATAAGAAGTAGATTTATCAAATATAAAAGCAAAATCCCTTATTACTTTTGGATATTTAACAGGATCAATATATGGTTTCCCTGCTTTATTTAACTGCTTGAAATTCTCAAGATTAAATTCAAAACAGTAAACATCCTGGCTTATATCAAACTGTCTAAGAACATCTTTTTTAATCAAACCACCAGAACCAACAATATTTTCAACCGAACTTTTTTCAAAACCATAAGCAAAAAAAGTATTCTCATTGTGATAATATGAATCATTTAAAACATTGTCAAGTGAAAACTTTATAATGAAGCTATCAACTAAACCTTTAAGTGAATAGAAATCTACTACTTTTTCATTCGAGTTCCATTCTTTATTTAATTCATTCCCGGTTATTATTAACAGAACTTTTCGTTCTTCAGTGAAATCATTAAAAGAGTTTATTCCGTTATTGCTTGTTTTATTGAATACATTTCCTATTTCAAAGAAGGATAGATTTTTTTCACCTTTGTTAATATTATTCGAAACCACTTTTAATCCACCGGGAATAAGTGATGTTCTGAGATATGCCATATCAACACTTTGAGGATTAAGAAGTTTTATAGGATTTCCAGATAAAGATGCAAATTTTTCGTCCAGTAACGGATTGTTAAGAATTTCATAAAGACCTAAACCAGCACAAACTTCTCTTAGTTTATCATTAAATGCAGATTCATCATATTTCTTTTCTAAAGTGATTGTAATCCTTGGTACCGTGGGAATTAAATTGTAACCGTGAATCCTTGATATTTCCTCTATAATATCTACTTCTCTTTCAATATCCGGTCTGAAGGAAGGAATAAACAGTTTTAGCTCTTCTTTTGTTTTATGAGTTGTATTTATTTCAAGTTTATCCAGAATTCTAACTACCCTTTTCTTACGGATTTTATAACCCAACAATTTTTGCATCCGCTTAAACCGGAATTTTATTTTTTTCCCCGAGATTTTTTTTGGATAAACATCAATCAAGCCTTTTAAGATTTCTCCACCGGAAATTTCAGAGATCAACATAGCTGCTCTATTAACAGCAAAGGCTGTATTATTAGGATCAACAGTTCTTTCAAACCTATATGATGCATCTGTATTTAATCCTAAAGATTTGGATACTTTACGAATATGTGAAGGATTAAAGTGTGCACTTTCAAGCAAAACATTTTTAGTTTCAGGTGTTACTTCTGAATTTTCTCCTCCCATAACACCGGCAATTGCAACTTCCCGTTTCCCATCGCAAATCATTAATGTACCAGCAGGTAGCTTCCTTATTTTAGAATCGAGAGTTATAAAATTACTTTCCTTCTCAGTGCTTTTCACAATAATTTTTTGGTCTGCTAATTGAATAAGATCGAAAGCATGAAGCGGCTGACCACATTCATACATTACAAAATTTGTAACATCAACAATGTTATTAATTGGTCTTAAACCAATTTTAGATAATTTATTTTTCAACCATTCCGGTGATTCTTTTATAGTAACATTTTTAATTATCCTTGAAGAATATCTCGGACAATTTTCCGAATCAATAATCTCAATTGAAGCATAAGCTGATGCTTTCTCTTTCGATTCCTTCAGTTTTATTTCAGGGTATGTTAATTCTCTATCAAAAATTGCTGATAAATCTCTTGCAATACCTATATGAGAAAGAGCATCCGGCCGGTTCGGTGTTATTCCAATTTCAAGGATAACATCATCCAATCTCAATGCTTCTGTTAATGGAGTTCCCTCCTTCAAATTTTCGTCAAGAACAATTATTCCGGAATGATCATCACCAAGTTCAAGTTCAGCTTCTGAACAAATCATTCCGTTTGATTCCGCACCTCTAATCTTTGCTTTGCCAATTATCATTCCATTAGATGGAATTATGGTTCCAACAGGAGCAAAGATAACTTTTTGTCCTTTATCTACATTAGGTGCACCACAAACAACCTGTAAGTTTTCATTACCGGTATTTACATTGCATACGGATAGTTTGTCAGCATTGGGATGTTTTTCTTTTGAGGTTACTAGTGCGACAATAAAATCTTTATAAATTTCCTTCTGGTTGATTGAATCTTCAACCTCAAGTCCTGACATCGTAAGTTTATCAATTATTTCCTGGATAGGAATATCCTTAAGGTTCACATATTCTTTAATCCAGTTGAGAGAAACTTTCAATTTAATCTCCGCTAAAACTGTTTAAGAAATCTTAAATCGTTCTCATATAATTTTCTTATATCATCTATTCCATATTTCAATAAAGCAATCCTTTCTATACCCATTCCAAATGCATAACCGGTGAACATTTCGGGATCATATCCTACATTTTCAAAAACATTTGGATCAACCATTCCACAACCAAGAATTTCGAGCCAACCGGAATTTTTACAAACCCTGCATCCTTCTCCTTTGCAGATGAAGCAGGTAATATCCATTTCAGCACTCGGCTCAGTAAATGGAAAAAAGCTTGGGCGAAACCTATACTTTAACTCTTCCATATAAAATTGCTTTGCAAATGAAACAAGCGTTCCTTTCAGTTCTGCAAAAGTAACATCAGTATCAACATACAAACCTTCTACCTGGTGAAAAACACAATAGCTTCTTGTACTAATAGCTTCATTTCTGTAACATAGTCCCGGTATAATTGCCCTAACCGGAGGTTTAAATCTGTTCATGATTCTAATCTGAACCGGGGATGTATGAGTTCTTAAAAGAAAATCTTTACTGATGAAAAAAGTATCCTGCATATCTCTTGCAGGATGATCAGGCGGAAAATTTAATGCTTCAAAATTATTGAAATCGGATTCGAGTTCTGGACCTTCAAAAACAGAAAAGCCCATTCCTTTAAATATAGATTTGATTTCATCCAGAGTCTGTATGATTATATGCTTGCTGCCGATTTTCCTAATCGTACCTGGAAGAGTTAAATCAATTTTTTCTTTTGAAGTGTAATCAGACTTTTCAAGATTTGATTTAAGGAGATTAAATTTTTCTGTCAACGAGTTTCTAAGCTCATTAAGATTTTTACCAACTTGAGGTTTTTCTTCTTTAGGAACTTCTTTTAAGGCCTCAAACAGATGAGACAAAAGTCCATTTCTGCTGAGATATTTTATCCTTAGCTCTTCAAGTTCTTTAGAACTTTCTACAGATGAAAAATCTTTTTCAGATTCTTTTTTCAGATGTTGAATTTCTTCGGTAAGCATAATTAAACTATAGATTCAACAAAAATTATAAAAGAAACAACATGAAATACTCAGCCCTCCTGATCTTCAATTAAAATAAAAGACCAGGAGGGCAGTAAAAATTAATTAAACGAAACCTTAACCAGTTCAGTAAAAGCTGATGGATTTTCCACAGCAAGATTTGCAAGAATCTTCCTGTTGATTATAATTCCTTTATCCTGTAAAGAATGAATTAAACGGGAATAAGTAGTTCCGTTTAACCTTGCAGCGGCATTAATTCTTATAATCCACAACTGCCTGAAGGTTCTCTTTTTCAGTTTCCTGCCCCTATATGCATGAACCAAACCTTTTTCAACATGGTTTTTTGCAATAGTGTGAACCTTGCTTCTTGCACCCCAGTATCCTTTGGCTTGTTTTAGAATTTTTTTCCTTCTCAAGTGAGAAGCAACTTTACCTGTTGCTCGTGGCATTTTTACTTATCCTTATAATTATTTAATCATTAAACTTACTTTTTTCTCATTAGTTTTATAAACTAATGTAAATCT
>CAZECH010000183.1:0-6403 GCA_964510675.1 uncultured Ignavibacteriaceae bacterium | reverse complement strand
GATATGGATGTTGAGGATGTTGCTAATTCACTTCAGCTTTATGGAAGACATATTTCTGTTGATGCACCATTTCAGAATGGAGATGATAATAAAAACAATCTTCTTGATGTTATGGTTAATGAAGAACAGCCCGCACCTGATATCTCTTTAATGGGTGAATCTCTTAAAAATGAAGTCCAGAATGTTTTATCAACTCTTTCTGAAAAAGAAGCGGATGTACTTAGGTTATATTTTGGAATTAATAGTGAACGCTCTGCTACCCTTGAAGAAATAGGTGAGAAGTTTAATCTTACACGTGAAAGAGTTAGACAAATAAAAGAAAAAGCGATAAGAACTTTAAGGCATGCCCCCAAAACAAAAAACCTTAAAGCTTATTTAGGTTAATTAAATATTTCAACTAAAAGACGTTCTTCGGGAACGTCTTTTTTATTTTAAATAATCCGGTTTAAGTTTTAATCTAACTCAATCCCAATCCTCCTTTCCTTTCTTACGCGGGCCGTCATACTCAGAAAAGAGGAAGAGATTGAGTTAGTTCAACATTTTGGAGAGCAATTTTAATTCTTCTTTGGGGAATTGTAAACAATCTTTCTTATAGTATCAAATTGCAAATAAGGATATTCTTCACGTAAAGTATCTATTGCATCACCAGCACTCATTTTATTAACCCTTAGTATTTTGAACTTCTTCCGTATCTCCCTGTCCCTTACAGAAGTCTCATTTATAAGTCCACGGCTTATTAAAGTTTCATAAACTTCATTACTAATGAGGTCAGCAAGAGGATTACTGTTCTGCTCATTCAGATTTAAGTTCTCCATTGTTTCCTCCTTAAGGTTGTTTAAAAATAAAAACTCTTCCTGCTGCTAATTGTAATTAATACAAAATCATTCTTTTAACAACAGCATAAATGTGCAATTATTTAAAAAACTAGCCCTTAAAAGATGAACAACCTGCATATTTGTGCAGTGTAGGAGGATTAGATAATGCCTTTACGAATTGCTTTTGCCACTGCTTCTGATTGTGAATGGACGTGAAGTTTTTTATAAATATTTCTTATATGATGCCTTACAGTATCTACACTTATAAATAATTTATCTGCAATCTCCTGGTAATTATACCCATCAGCAAGATGGTTTAATACTTCTTTTTCCCGCTGAGTTAGTTCATAATCCGAACTATTTCCATTCAGATTTTTTTTCTGGTGAAATACTGAAATTATTTGTCTGGCAATGTGAGAACTCATAGGTGAGCCACCCTCACAAATATCGTTTATAGCTTCAAGCAGTCTGCTAGGAGGAGTTTTTTTAACAAGATAGCCGCAAGCCCCGGCACATAAAGCTTCAAATACAACATTGCTTTCCTCATAAATTGTAAGCATAAGAATATTAAGTGCAGGATTTATTATCTTTGCTTTTTTAACTCCCTCAATACCATTAATGCCCGGGAGACCAATATCCATAAGAACTACATCAATATTTATTTTTGGAAGATTGGTAAGAAATTTTTCACAATCCGGATAAGCACCAGTACAGTTATAACCGGGAGTTCCACTTATTAATGCTGCAAGTCCCTCTCTTATTGTGTTATTATCTTCAACAATAGCTACATTTATCATAAAAAATATCTAACAAAGTATTTAATTATAATTTATATAATTGATAAGCTAAAGGAATTTAAATTTGCACTAATCAATTTGAAACATTCAGAAATCTTTTAACCGAGTATAATAATTTATTCCCACTATCAATTTTACCAACAAATGTAATTGTGGTCCCGGAGTTTGAAACAGATCTCCATTTCAGTTTTCCTCCAATAATACGGGCTCTTTCTTCCATATTTCTTAAACCGTTTCCCATAATTTTTTCATCACTTCTCATACCAATTCCATTATCTTTTAAAACCATTTCAAGAACGTCTCCCCTAATATTTGCTTCAAGGATGATTTGACTGCATTTACTATGCTTTAATGAATTATTTATTCCTTCTTTAAATATCAGGAAAAGATTTTGTCTATACTCCATCGGAAGTTTGATGTTTTCAAGTTTATCAAGATTTGTGGTCTTCAATAAAATACCTTTATAGGTAAGAACATCATTATAGGAATCTTTTAACCTGATAATAAGATCGTGAAGCGAATCCCTAAGTGGATTAACAACCCAAACAATATCGCTCATATTATCAATTAAATATCTTGATGTTTCACTTATTGATTTCAGATTCTGAGATACATTTCCTGAGCCGTTATTTACTTCCCTTGATACTAATTCGCTCAGGATAGATATTTCTGTTAAGCCGGAACCTACACTATCATGAAGATCTGCTGCAAGTTTTGTTTTAAGTTTTTCTATAGCAAGCAGACTTCTAATTCTGAGTGTACTTATAAAGTAAACTCCCAATAAGAACAGTATAATAATTCCCATAATAAACCACCATGTTTTCCAGAATGGGGGAAGGACTGTTAGTTTTATATAAGCTCCTTCATAATTCCAGATTCCATCACTGTTTGATCCAATAACTCTAAAAACATAATCACCCGAAGGGAGATTTGTATACATTGCAACTCTTTGCTTAGCATCGGTAGATCTCCATTCTTCATCAAAACCATCAAGCATATATGCATACCGGCAATCTTCAGGATTTGAATAATCAAGTGAAGCAAATTCAAATGAGAAAAAATTTTCTGTATGAGAAAGTTCAATTTCCTTTCTTTCCCCTTTAACTGGATTATTTAATACCTTTAAAGAACTTATCACAATGTTTGGAATATAAGAAATGTATTTAATACTATCGGGATAAAAACTGTTAATACCGTTGATACCTCCGAAATACATTTCACCATCTCTGGTTTTATAATATGCGCCGCCACTGAATTCTAAGCTTTGAACTCCATCTGAAAGATCATATTGTGTAAAAATGTTTTCATCCCGGCTGTATTTAAAAATTCCATTATTAGTGCTCATCCACAAATTCTTGTGCTCGTCTTCCAGGATACCATAAACCACATAGCTTGTTAGTCCTTCATCCTCCGTAATTCTGGTGAACCTGTTTAACTCTCTATCAAACTGATTTAATCCTCCTCCGTATGTACCAATCCAGATGATTCCTTCGCTATCCTCAAAAATATTAAGTATTCTATCTTCACTAATACTATATGTGTCATCAGGTGAATTCCTAAAGTTTGTGAATTTTTCTGTTCGTTTGTCAAACTTATTCAAGCCACCTCCAAAAGTTCCAATCCATAAAGTTCCGCTTTTATCCTCATAAATTGTGTAGGTCCTGTCATCGCTTAAACTTGATTTGTTGTTCGGATCGTGTACATATCTTTTTAACATTAATTTATTTTTTGGATTGAAAACAAATTTTGTTAAACCACCGCCATAAGCTGCTATCCAGAATATGGAATCATTTTCAATATAAATATCGGTTATCTGTTTAGAGCCTAATGTCTTTTCATTAATACCAAATTTATCCAAGTGAATAAAATTTTTTGTTTTATCATTATACATACTTAAACCACCCTCATAACATCCTACCCATAAGTTATTGTGATTATCTACTGCGAGAGAACGTATATGATTATCTGGAATACTGTTTGGACTTATTTTGTTATTTTCAAATGAAATGATTTTTTTCTTTTTTTTATCGAACTTGTTTAATCCTCCTCTGTAAGTACCAATCCAGACATAACCTTCCTTATCTTCAGTTATAGACCACACAACATTATCTGAAAGACTGTTCTTATCACCTGGCGAATGTTTTATATGATTGAATTTTTTCCTATTAATCTGCAGTTGATTAATTCCATTACCTAAGGAAGTTCCAATCCACAATATTCCCGATCTGTCTTTCTCAAGAATTATCACGTCATTATCCGATATTGAATTTGCTTCCATTGGATTATGTTTAAAATTTAAAATTGAATTTGTAATAGAATTAAACTGTACAAGGCCTCCACCAAGAGTTCCAAGCCAGATATTGTTTTCATCTCCATCAACTATCGTGAAAATTGTTTTGTATGGGAATTTATTTGAATCATTACCAGAGAAATAACGGATAAATTTTGTTTCTTTAACTTTAGAAAATTTTTGAGAATCCGTTAACTTATTTAACCCACCCTCATAAGTTCCGATCCAGATATTGTTACTTTTATCATTAAAGATTGACAATACATAGTTACTGCTTATACTAAATTGACTTTCGTTTGATTTATAATTAATGAAGCCATAACGATATTTGGTTTCACTTTTTTCGTCTTGAATTTTTGCTACCCGGTTTAGTCCTCCGCCAAAAGTTCCTACCCATATTACTGATTTGTTATCTATAATGATTTTAGTAACCCTATTATGGCTCAGGCTCAACACGTCTTGCGGATCATTAATAAAATGTTCAAACTTTTCTGTTTTTTTATCAAACCTGTAAAGCCCATTACCCCATGTTCCAATCCAAAGATTCCCGTTTTTATCTTCAGTTATAGATGTTATCGAACTGTTATCATTCCTGATAAAAGAAATCGGATACTTTGTAAATGGTTCAGTAAGAATTGCTTTAATTCTGGAGCTGTCAGGATAAAAATATTCAAAGACTTCCGTTTTGCGGTCAAACTTATTTAAAATACCTTTTACTGTTCCAACCCATAAATAACCATCCTTATCTTCAAATATTGAAGTTATCACATTATCGGAAATTGAAGATACATCACCAGGTTTATGAACATACGTAATAAAATAATACCCGTCGAAGCGGTTAAGCCCGTTTGCAGTTCCAAACCACATAAATCCTTTTTTATCCTGTATGATTGAAAGAACTGCACTCTGGGATAATCCTTCTTTTATTGTAAACTGGCGAAACTGGTAATCCGCAGTTGATTTATTTTCTGATGCCAGGGCAACGTTTACTAATAATAAGATTGTAGTTAAAAGAATCATATAAAATTAAATCTCTTCCTGTAAAGAAATTAAATCTCAATTCCCTCATTTGCAAGATTAAAATGTGTCATAACTAAGATTTGTATTTCATTGATACATTAAATAAATAATAAATTTATTAAAAAGAATTAAAAGCGATGATAATCTTTGGCAAAGAGTTTGTACTTATAAAAGCAGAATTTAAAACCAACAACGTCCTGATCCATCTCCTTAAAGCCGGGTGAAACCGGCTTTTTATTTTTCCTAATCTAAATGATTTTTTATATCTTTTGAAAAATTATTCCGGATATTCTTTCAAATAAATTAAATATGCCTCAAGCTAAACCTTCTACACGAAATCCTTGGTTCTGGGTTCCATCTCTCTATTTAGCCGAAGGACTTCCTTATGTAGTCGTTATGACAGTATCGGTTATTATGTATAAGAGAATGGGAATTTCAAATACCGAGATTGCCCTTTATACAAGCTGGCTTTATCTTCCCTGGGTTATAAAACCTTTATGGAGCCCGGTTGTTGATCTTCTCAAAACAAAAAGATTATGGATAATCATTACTCAGCTTCTAATTGGAGGAGGATTAGCAGGTGTTGCTCTTACAATTCCAGCGTCAGGGTTTCTACAATATACACTTGCCTTTTTATGGCTGCTGGCTTTCAGCTCTGCTACGCATGACATAGCTGCGGATGGCTTTTATATGCTCGGTCTTTCAAAACATGACCAGGCATGGTTTGTTGGAATAAGATCAACATTTTACCGGGTATCAATGATAACCGGTCAGGGATTGCTGGTTATGATTGCCGGATTTCTCGAAGGTAATAATCCGGACAAAATTCCTTTTGCTTGGATGATTACTTTTTTTATTCTTGCAGGATTTTTTATTCTGTTTTTTATTTATCATAAATTTATTCTTCCTTACCCGGCTGATGATAAATCTGTAATAAATGAAGGATCAATAAAAAATGTTTTGAAGGAATTCTTTAGAATCTTTGTTCTATTTTTCAAGAAAAAACATGTCGGTTTAATTTTAGCTTTCATTCTGCTTTATAGACTTGGTGAAGCGCAGCTTGTAAAACTTGTAACTCCATTTTTACTTGATCCTTACGAAGCAGGCGGACTATCTCTAACAACCGGACAAATAGGATTTGTTTATGGCACAGTTGGAATAATTGCACTGACACTTGGCGGAATTTTAGGGGGTTTTCTCGCTGCAAGAAATGGTTTGAAATACTGGATTTGGTGGATGATTATTTCTATTAATCTTCCCGATCTTGTTTATGTTTATCTTGCTTATTCTCAAACCTCCAACTTTTTAATTATAAATCTTATGGTTGCTATTGAACAATTTGGGTATGGATTCGGATTTACTGCATTTATGCTCTACCTGATTTATGTATCTGAAGGAGATCATAAAACCTCACACTTTGCAATTGCTACAGGTTTTATGGCTTTAGGAATGATGATACCAGGAATGGTTAGTGGGTGGTT
>CAZECH010000182.1:0-6405 GCA_964510675.1 uncultured Ignavibacteriaceae bacterium | reverse complement strand
CAGGCAGTGAAATAAAATAATATTATGATAATCAAAAATAAGCTTAACAATAGAAAAGGAAATTGAGAGAAAAATTTTTTCAATTTCATAAACTTTTCTTTAACAAACATAAAGGAGGTTAGTTATGAGGAAGCTGCACTTTTTATTAAGCATAACATTGTTGATTTTTCTTTCTGCCGGAAGTTATGCTCAAACCGTTCTTAATTTTGATGGTACTGCCAGTCAATGGGTTACTTCTGCGGCAGCCCCTGAAAATACTTTTGCTTTGACCGATAACTTCGATGATTATGAAGAAGGAATCGGGTCTTTGCAAATCCGTACTGAAATTGTTTTGCAGGCAGCAGCCTGGGGAACATGGACTGATGCAAAGTATAATTTTGCTACGCCACAAAACTGGACTGGTGCAACCGACTTAAGATTGAGAGTTAAGATCTTACAAAATCCTGTTCATAATCGCAGCTTACAATTCACCCTGGATTTAGTTGATAATTCCGATCAGGGGCAGGAGTTGTGGCGTTATATGGAAGACCTTGATTTTCTATATCATTACAATGTTGATGCTGTTGGGTTTGTAGATGGATGGCACGACCTTGTAATTCCAATTAGCAGATTGGCAATTCCAAGTTGGTCTACAACATTCGATGGACAAGTAAGTCTTGATCAGATTCTTACAGTAGGTTTTGGAATTCACAGTGATTCTTCCGGTGTTGCTACCGATACAGTAGTTGTACTTTTTGATGATCTGAGAATTTCTTCCTCACAAACATTTGGTCCATCACCTTTAATAAGTTGTGATGGTGGTGCTTCAAATTGGGTAACTGCTTTAGAGAATCCGGCTAATTCCTTAACCATTACAGATAATTTTGATGATTATGTAGAAGGCATTGGTTCACACCAGGTTACAGCTGCATTTTCAGTTTTTGCACAAACCTGGGGTACATGGACAGATGCAAAATGGACATTCCCGGCAATTGTTGATCTCACTGGTGCAACTGAAATAAGGTTCTGGATGAAGATTGTCGATCCCTCGGAACGTGGCTTATTAAGGGATGGGGTAAAAGCATCATCAAATTCTCAATTTACTTTTGATCTTTTAGAGAATTCAGATATATGGAGATACTTGCCAGCGGGTGGCGGTATTTATGGTATGCTGCTTTCCACAAATCATCATGCTGAGTGGAATGAAATTGTGATTCCATTTTCAGATTTTGGATTCCCATCCTGGGCTCCTTCTGTTGATGGAACTCTGGATCTGGATTCTATTCAGACGGTTGCTTTTGGAATTCATGGAGATAGTAATTTATGTGATCCGGATACAGTCATTATCCTTTTAGATAATTTTTATGCAACAGGTCCTGCAGCTGTTGGAGTTGAAGATGAAAAGCCTGGTGTACCTGATTTCAGTTTCAGGTTAAATGAAAATTATCCAAATCCATTCAATCCATCAACAACCATTTCATTTGAATTGCCTGAAGATGGATTTGTTAATTTGAAGATTTATAATCTTCAGGGTGAGGAAGTATATACTGTAGTTGATAACCGTTATAAGATACGTGGTTCCTACGAATTCAATGTTGACCTTAGTAGTCTGGCAAGTGGGATTTATTTCTATACTTTACAGCAGAAGGATAACGTACAAACGAAAAAAATGACCTTGATAAAGTAATGTTCGAAAGGAAATCGCTCTCCTTTCTTTCCGGGGCTATCTCTTCTTTATGAGATAGCCCGATTTTTATACAGATAAGTTGAATTAATAAAAGTTACATTGTTATATAAGGGACAGGAAATATGAATTTATTACAGAATATGATTTCACTGAAGAAATTAGTTTGGATTTTATTAATATTTTTTATTGCTGGTAATTTTATTTACTCTCAGAATAAAGTTGTAGGATATTATCCCGATTGGCTTGAATCAACACTTCCACCACAAAATATAAAATTTGAAAATCTTACTCATATTGTTCATGCATTTGCCTGGCCGGAAAGCAGCGGTGAGATATCTTTGTATTCCGGGATGTTAAACCCTGCATTAAATAATTCTGTTCATAATGCTGGGAAAAAAATTCTTCTTGCTTTCGGAGGATGGGGACAAAGCGATGGTTTTGCACCAATGGCTGCTGATTCAATTGCTCGTTCAAATTTTATTAATAATGTTGTGGAAATGATATCAGATAATGACTATGATGGAATTGATTTAGACTGGGAATTTCCTGCAAATATTACACAGGGAAGAAACCTTACAAAACTTGTTCAGGAATTGCGTGATAGATTCAACCAGGTTAATCCTTCCTGGTTAATTACTATGGCAATAAATCCGGGGAGTTATTACGGACAAAGTTTTGAGTATAGTGAACTGGCAAATTATTTAGATTGGTTTTCAATGATGGGTTATGATTTTCATGGAAGCTGGACAGCTCATGCTGGTCATAATGCACCTCTTTATCAGCCTTCAAATTGTTCCGACGGGAGTTCGCATAATGGCATTACCTATTTAAATGTTACCCGCCAAATTCCAAAACAAAAATTGCTTCTTGGTGTTCCATTTTACGGTAAAGAGTATAATGCAACAGGATTATACCAGCCTCGTACCGGAAGTGTTATTGATCTTCAATATAGCACAGTAGCTCCAAGAACTATAAGCAGCGACTGGGAATATTATTGGGATGATTTTTCCAAAGTCCCGTATCTTTTAAATACTGCTCATACAAAATTTGTTTCTTATGATGATACTATGTCTATGAGAATTAAATGTGAATATGTTATGGACAACCAGCTTGCCGGCATAATGATTTGGGCACTTGGACAGGATATTGTTTCCGGTTCTCAGCCTTTACTTGAAACAATCGGGAAAACTTTAGGATTAGTGACATCTGCCGAAGTTTTTTCTGATCAAATTATAAATGATTTTTATTTATACGATAATTACCCAAATCCTTTTAATCCATCAACTAAAATAAAATTTGTTATTCCGGAATCTTCATTCGTAAATCTTAAAATATATGACATCCTTGGGAGAGAAGTTCAGACGATTGTTAATGAGATAATACCTCCGGGAAATCATGAAGTAAATTTTGACGCTTCTGATCTCAGCAGCGGTTTATATACGTATGTTTTATCATCAGGAAGTTTTTTACAATCAAAGAAAATGCTTCTTTTAAAGTGATATCATTAGCTCTCTTTAATTTAGTAATTGTTCATCATTGCATCTCACAGACTTAATTATGAAAGAATTCCTGTTAAAAATATTTTTATTTTTTTTATTCACCGTAAACTTCTTGTCACAGGATATTGAAAATAAAATCAATCTGATGCCTGTTCCTTTTCAGTATGAATTAACCGGTGAGAAATTCAGAGTTGATACATCTTTTTCTGTTTCAATTAATGGGAATAAAGAAGAAAGAACATATCAAGCTGCCCAAAGGATGTTGCTCAGATTGGCTGGTCGTACAGGAATATTTCTTGAGCTTCCCTTTGTAAGTTTAAATGATAACCAAGCTGATATGCAAATCGAAACAAAACGGATTGGAGAAATAAAACCTGGTGAAGATGAATCTTATAATCTTTTAGTTAGCGAAAATAGAATTCATTTAGAAGCTGAAACTGATATTGGTGCATTAAGAGGGATTGAAACTTTCCTTCAACTTCTCGATTCAGATGATTCCGGTTATTTTATTCATACAATTAATATAAAAGATAAACCCCGCTTTCAGTGGCGAGGATTAATGATTGATGCCTGCCGTCATTTTATGCCTGTAGAAGTTATTAAAAGAAATCTCGATGGGATGGCAGCAGTGAAGCTGAATGTATTTCACTGGCACTTAAGCGAAGACCAGGGATTCAGAGTTGAGTGTAAAACTTTCCCAAAATTACATGAACTTGGATCCGATGGCGATTATTATACACAAGAACAGATTAAAGAAGTAATTAAATATGCAGATGAACGCGGCATTCGTGTAATGCCTGAATTTGACTTACCGGGACATGCAACAAGCTGGCTTACTGCTTATCCGGAATTTGCAAGTGCCCCCGGTCCATATTCGATAGAAAGAAATTGGGGAATTTTTGATCCAACTTTTAATCCTGTTAAGGAAGAAACTTATGAATTCTTCGATAAATTTTTTAAAGAAATGGCAGATCTCTTCCCAGATGAATACATGCATATCGGTGGTGATGAGAATAATGGAAAACAATGGGATGCTAATCCTGAAATACAGGAATTTATGAAAGAGAATAATATTCCCGATAATCATACCTTGCAGAGTTATTTCAATTCCCGTCTCCTGGAAATCTTAACCAAGTACAATAAAAAAATGATTGGGTGGGATGAAATATTTCATCCTGATTTACCTAAAAATATTGTAATACAATCCTGGCGTGGTAAAGAATCTCTTGTTGATGCTGCCAGATTAGGGTTCCAGGGAATTCTTTCTAAAGATTTTTATATTGATTTAAACCAGTCAACAGTTCTTCATTACCTTAATGATCCCTTACCTGAAGATATTCCCTTAACGGAAGAAGAAAAAAAACTAGTACTTGGTGGTGAAGCTACTATGTGGAGTGAATTTGTTTCTCCGGAAAATATTGATTCAAGAATCTGGCCCCGTACCGCAGCAATTGCTGAACGGTTGTGGTCCCTTAGTTCGGTCAAAGATTCAAACGATATGTACAAAAGATTAGGTGAGGTAAGTTTCAGGTTAGAAGAACTTGGTTTGATGCATAATAAAAATTATGAAATGATGTTAAGGCGTTTATCCGGTAATTCAGATATATCTCCTTTGAAAAATTTTGTTGATGTTATTGAGCCTGTCAAAATTTATTGGCGTAACAGGCAGAGAAAACATACACAGCAATCACCTTTAACCAGGGTAGTTGATGCATCAAGGCCTGATGCTGAAGTTGCAAGAGAATTCAGAAATTATGTTGATCAATTTCTTTCCGGAGACGATAATAAACTTGAAGAAATTAAATCATTTCTGCAATTGTGGAAGAATAATCACGATGAGTTACTAAAGGTTATTAAAAAATCACCTGTACTAAAAGAGATTGAAAGTGCTTCGAAAGATTTATCAACTATAGCAGGTATTGGTCTTGAAGCTTTGGAACATATTATAAGTAATCATAAACAAAATCAGGTATGGTTCACTTCACATTTAGAATTAATAAAAAAAGCAAAAGAACCTCGTGCACAAACAGAAATCATGGTTGTTGACACAATAGAAAAATTAGTTAACAGTGTAGCAAAGCAATAAAGATAATATAAAAGTAAAAGGAACTTAAATGACTCAACTTCACTTTATTGATTTTGCGGTTATAATCGGCTTCTTCATAATAATATTTGGAATTGCAGCTTATTATTCCCGCAATGCCGGAAAAAATACGGGACAATTTTTCCTTTCAGGGAGAAATCTTCCCTGGTACCTTGCCGGTACAGCAATGGTTGCTACAACATTTGCTGCAGATACACCTTTAGCTGTTACCGAACTTGTAGCAAGGAATGGTATTGCAGGTAACTGGCTTTGGTGGAATTTG
Source organism: uncultured Ignavibacteriaceae bacterium (assembly GCA_964510675.1). Taxonomy (GTDB): domain Bacteria; phylum Bacteroidota; class Ignavibacteria; order Ignavibacteriales; family Ignavibacteriaceae; genus RBG-16-34-14. The sequence continues at coordinate 874 of CAZECH010000182.1, read as the reverse complement.
GCAATTGGTGCAATGTTAACCGTTTTCTTTTTTGCAAAACTTTGGCGTCGTGCAGAGATAATGACAGATGTTGAATTTGTAGAGCTTCGTTATTCAGGTAAAACAGCCGCAGTACTACGGGGTTTCAGAGCTTTGTATCTTGGAATACTTATGAATGCAATTGTAATGGGTTGGGTTAATAAGGCAATGGAAATAATTTTTCATGTTACTTTTCCTGAAGCAAATGCTTTCTTGTTGGTTTCAATAACTGCCTGCATAATTGCTGTTTACTCTTCAGCTTCAGGTTTACTTGGTACAGCCAGGACAGATAGCTTCCAGTTTGTATTTGCGATGGTTGGCTGTATTGTTCTTGCAGTAATTGTAGTAAATCTTCCTGAAGTTGGAGGCATTGTAGCATTAAAAGAAAAACTATCTCCCCAAGTCACAAATTTTTTACCTAAAATAGGAGAGCTTTCTGCAGGTGGAGTTACAGCAGGTGTACTTGCAATTCCTGTCGGTGCCTTTCTTGCCTATGTATTATTGCAATGGTGGTCAAGCTGGTATCCGGGTGCTGATCCGGGCGGTGGAGGCTATATTGCTCAAAGGATGATGTCTGCAAAAGATGAAAAGCATAGTTTATTTGCAACTCTTTGGTTTACCATTGCGCATTATGCTATTCGTCCATGGCCTTGGATTCTTGTGGCACTTGCAGCATTAGTATTGCTGCCGCGGGCAGAAAATCCTGAAGAAATTAAAAAAGAAAATCCTGTTTTGTTTGAAAAAGTTGTTGAAGCATATAGTAACCAAAAGTTGCTTAACTCAGGTGATGGGATTTACAAATCGCAGGAGTTTTTAAATCTTTATGAAAAATATGAAAATACAGTTAACCCGGGAG
>CAZECH010000181.1:0-6481 GCA_964510675.1 uncultured Ignavibacteriaceae bacterium | reverse complement strand
TTTCGGAACGGACTACAGCGAATGCAATACTTGAGTGCACAATTACTTCTTTAAGTGACGCACCTGCAGTTGTTACTGCCGGTGAAAATGTTGCTTCAAGAAGAATTACTGTTTCGGTAAAAGTAATATATCGCGATTTAGTTCAGAGGAAGACGATTTATGATAAAAGCTTTTCTAATTATGGCGATTATGAATCCGGTGGAAGTATAAGCGAGAGACGAGATGCAATTGAAGCTGCTGTTGATTTGATTACTGAAGATATTCTTCTCGACACAGTTTCAGGATGGTAATATATGTTTAACAATTTGAGGCGAATAAAAATTTATGGATAATATAGTTCTTATAGGATACTTTCTTTCATTAACTATATTGTTCGTTTTTGGCTGTCATGGCTTTATAATGATCTATTATCATAGAAAATATAAAGGGGTAGTACCAACTCCTAAAAATGAAACAACAGCAAACGCAACAGATGCTACTGTAACAATCCAGCTCCCGTTATATAATGAATTATACGTAGTTGAAAGATTAATCAATTCAGTTTGTGAAATTGATTACCCGAAAGATAAGCTTGAGATCCAGGTTCTTGATGATTCAACGGATGAAACTACAAACATTGTTCACCGGGTTGTTGAGCAGAAGAGATCGGAAGGTTACGATATTCTGCATATAAGAAGAGAATCGAGAAAAGGTTATAAAGCCGGAGCTTTGAAGGAAGCACTAAAAACTTCAAAAGGTGAGTTCGTTGCTATTTTTGATGCGGATTTTATTCCTCATAAAGATTTCCTGAAAAAAACTCTTTCATTTTTTTCCAATGATAACATTGGGATGGTTCAAACCCGCTGGGAACATTTGAATGGAGATTATTCTATGCTTACAAAAGCGCAAGCATTGGCACTTGACGGGCATTTTGTTATTGAACAGAGTGTAAGAAACAAAGCCGGTTTCTTCATCAACTTTAATGGAACCGGCGGAGTCTGGAGAAAATCTTGTATTGAAGATGCAGGCAACTGGCACGATGATACTCTTACTGAAGATCTTGATTTAAGCTATAGAGCTCAGTTAAACGGATGGAAGTTTGTTTTCCTGAAAGATTTTACTTCCCCCGCAGAGCTTCCATCAGAAATAAATGCTTTGAAGAACCAACAGTTCAGATGGACAAAAGGTGCAATTGAAACCGCAAAAAAAATACTACCAAAAGTCTGGAAATCAAAAATACCTTTGCGTGTAAAACTGCAATCAACTTTTCATTTAACGAACAATATAGTTTTCCCTTTCATCCTTCTTGCTGCAATACTAAATGTTCCTTTAATCTTTGTTAAGAACAGCGGTTCTTATGAATTGTACTTCGCAATTATGTCTTTATTTGTACTTGCGTTTATAAGCTCATTTTTATTTTATCTTTATTCGCAAAAAGATATAAGAACTGACTGGAGAAAAAAAATAGTATTGTTCCCGTTATTTATGGCAGGCAGTATGGGATTTGCAGTAAACAACTCACGTGCTGTAATAGAAGGCTTGCTGAACAGGAAAAGCGAATTTGTGAGAACACCAAAATTTAAAGTCGTAGATAATGAAGATTCCTGGACGGGTAAAAAATATCTTAATACTAAGATCGGTTTATCTGTCTATGTTGAAGCGATAATGGCTATATACTGTTTAGTAGGAATTGTATCATCAATTTATTTTGCTGAAATAGCTGCATTGCCGTTCCAGATTTTATTTTTTGTGGGGTTTTCATTTGTTGCTGTTACTTCAATTAAACATGCATATATGCCTGCCGGAGGGCAAGGTGCAAAAAGATAGGTTTGGGTTTGTCTGCAACAGCTGAGGATTTATATAAAAATAAAATCAGGATCATATACGAATACAACAGGAACTCTCCACTCTTTGCCCGCATAGCAAACTGGGAATTAGAAAATAATAATCACGAAGCTGCAATAGAAATTCTTAAGGAAGGTCTGAGAGAAAATCCGGACTTTCCGACTGCATATTTTATCCTTGGCAGGGCATACTGCAAAACCGGCGATTTCAGCAAAGCATTGAAATGTTTTAAAAAAGGAAGTGAGCTTATTCATTCCAGGGAAACTTACCAGTTTTACCTTCGTGAACTTGATAGTATGAGGAGTTCACAAATGTCTCCTGAGCTTCGAGCATTAGCAAGCTTAGATAGAAAAAAGGAAAAATCTTTTCAGAAAAAAGAGAATGAACGATCAGCACAGTTAGAAGATAATCTTGATGAGCTTGCTGATAAAATATCCCGTGCTAAAATTCCTGTCATTATGGAAGAAGATTCATCATCAAAATATGTGGCGAATGAAATTCCGGAAAGCAGCCTTATTGTGTCCGAAACTCTGGCAAAGATTTATCTTGCACAGGGCGAAATAAAAGAAGCTATTATTATTTATGAAAAACTCAGCAAGAAGGAACCTTCACGGTTAGAATATTTTTCTCAAAGAATTTCTGAACTGAAATCAAAGTTATAACAATCTCTTTCCTCATACTTAATGAAAAATCTCCAATCATTTAAAAAACTAAAAAGAAGTTTTTATAAACGTGATGTTAAAACTGTTGCAAAAGAACTTCTTGGTAAAATTCTGATTAAGAAAGATGATAGGTTGCTTCTTGCCGGAAGAATTGTTGAAGTTGAAGCTTATGATGGTTCTGTTGATAAAGCCGCACATACATTTACCGGCAAGACTAAAAGAAATGAAATTATGTTTAATGAAGGCGGATATTTTTATGTTTATTTTACTTATGGTAATCATTTTTGCTGCAACGTTGTTACAGGAAAGAAAAATGAAGGGACTGCAGTATTAATAAGAGCTATTGAACCTCTGGAAGGAATTGAGATTATAGCGATGAATCGTTTTGGGAAAAAATCCGTAACAGAAAAAGAGAAAATAAATCTTACAAATGGCCCGGGGAAAATCTGTAAAGCTCTTAATATTACAAAAGAACATTACGGAGTTGATTTAACAGGTGATAATGTGTTTATACTTAACAGACCAAAGTTAAGAAATGAGCAAATTATAGTAACAAAAAGAATCGGTATAAAGAAATCAGTTGATCTCCCCTGGAGATTTTATATAAAAGATAATCCTTATGTCTCTAAAAAATGAATGAGCCGAAGAATCTTCTAATTGTAAGAACCGACAGGATTGGTGATGTTATCCTTTCATTGCCACTAGCAGGAATAATAAAAAAATATTATCCTCAATGTAAAATTACCTTCTTAGTAAAAGATTATGCAAAAGAATTAGTTGAGAATCATCCTTATACTAACAATGTTCTTATCTTAAAAGAAAAAAAAATACCTGGCAGCAGGGGAAAAGTGCTTCTGAAAGAAAATATTAAATTAATTAAAAAATATAAATTCGATACATCAATTATTGTATATCCAACCTTCAGTGTTTCATTAATAATTTTTTTTTCAGGGATTAAAAAAAGAATCGGAACAGGTTACAGATGGTATTCATCTTTGTTTAATGAAAAAATTTATGAACACAGAAAGTATGCAGAAAAGCATGAGCTTGAATTCAATGTTAATCTTTTAAGAAAGTTTAATATATCTGAAGAAATTTCTCCTGCGAATGTAAAGTTTGATATTCCTATAAAACCCGAAAGCAACAAAAAAGTTAATAAAGAATTAAACGAAAATAATATTGATGCTCAAAAACCAATTATTATATTTCACCCGGGAAGTTTGGGAAGTTCAGTTGATTTGCCGATTGAAAAGTTTAAAAAATTAATCCGGCTGGTTAGTGAGAAAACAAATTTTCAAATTATTCTTACAGGCAGCGGCAGTGAAAGAGAGCTTTGTGAAAAATTAGTTTTTAATGAAAGAATAAAAAATTTTGCAGGCAGGTTCAGCCTTTCTGAGATGATAAGCCTGATTAATTTTTCAGAAATATTTGTTTCAAATTCAACAGGGCCAATTCACATTGCGGCAGCGTTAAATAAATACACAATTGGTTTTTATCCAAAAATTTTAGCCTGTTCGTCAAAAAGATGGGGGCCTTACACAAAAAATGCACTGGTCTTTACCCCGGAAATTCAATGTGAAAATTGCAGCAGGGAACAGTGCGATAGTCTGAATTGTATGAACAGCATCAACATACATAATGTGTTTGTTGAAATAGAAAAAATTCATAAGTTGGTGGGCAACAACGGAGAAAATAATGTTATTAAATAAAGCTTATCCTCTTTTAGTTGTTATATTATTCTCAGCATTTAACGTGTATTATCCTTCATTTTGCCAGGATAATTTCAGGAAAATAGAGAATAAAGCTTTTAAAGAAGGTGAAAAGCTTACCTTTGATGTGAACTATGGTTTTGTTACAGCAGGTATTGCAACAATGCATGTTCAGAAAATTAAAAGAATGTCGGGGCGTAATACTTTTCATGTTGTTTTTGAAGTTAACAACGTTCCGAGTTTTGACTGGCTTTACAGAGTAAGGGATCGTTATGAAACTTATATTGATACTGAAGGTTTGTTTCCATGGCGTTTTGAACAGCATATAAGAGAAGGAAATTACAGCAGGGATTTTTCTGCTTTCTTCGACCAGCGGAAAGGGAAAGCGAAAACAAGCGGTGGGCAATATGATATTCCTCTCTATGTAAATGATATTCTCTCAGCATTTTATATCGCAAGAACTTTCGATTATTCTAAAATGAAAGAGAATGATCTTATCCCGATGAAGAATTTTTATAAAGATAAAGTATATGATCTTAATGTGAAATATCTTGGGAAAGACCAGATAACTGTTTCGGCAGGAACATTTAACTGCATTGTAGTTGAACCTCTTGTCCAGGAAGGCGGTTTATTTAAAAGTGAAGGAAGCATAATAATCTGGCTGAGTGATGATGATCTTAAACTGCCTGTAAAAGTTAAAACAAAAGTTGTAATTGGTTCAATTGATGCAGAGCTTACAAAGTATGAGGGACTGGCTGGAAAGTTGACTTCTAAGAAAAATTAACTCAACTATGGAAGAACAAAACAACCCGGAAAATCAGCAGGATAATAATTCATCTCCAGAGAATAAAATAACTCCTCTCATTCATCCAATAGCTGCAGCTTTTATTGGTCTTGCAGGTGGATTCTTTCTTTACCAGATAATCGGTGGTTTACTTACAGTATTAATTTTTGGGATGGACATTGAAAAGGCTCCGGTCAATTTACTAAGATTAATTACTATGGCGAGCCAGGTGCTTTTTATTCTTCTTCCCGCTTTGTTATTCAGCAAATGGATTTATAAGGATGTTTCTGTAATTATTAAACTTAAAATTCCTAACTGGAAAGAGATACTTCTTTTTGTTGTTGGAATAATAATTCTTACACCTCTTTTACAAAGTTATCTATACATACAAAATCATTTTATAGAATTACTTTCAAAAAATTATTCTTTTTTTAATACTATAAAAAACACACTCGATTCTATGAATGAATTTTTGGAGAAAGCTTATGGTGATTTAATTGCTGCCGATTCATTACCCGAAGCAATACTCGTTGTTTTTGTTGTAGCTGTAACTCCGGCAATCTGCGAGGAGTTTATGTTCAGAGGTTTTATACAAAGAAGTTTTGAGTTTAAGCTTAAACCTTTCTGGGCTGCATTGATAACATCTGTTTTTTTCGGGTTATATCATTTTAGCCCTTATGGAATTGTTCCTTTAGTTGCCCTCGGATTTTATTTTGGTTTTGCAGCCTATCTCAGCAATTCAATACTTATCCCGATTTTATTACATTTCATTAATAACTTTGCTGCTGTTATAATTTATTTTATTATTGGAGATGATGAACTGATAAGCTCTGCGCCAACAACAGACATTGATATTCAGACTTCTATTGTTACTTTTTTTAGTCTTCTTATTATTTTTAGCGGATTGATTGTTCTTATAAAAAGATTTTATTCCAAACAAAATCTGTCGAGGTTAAACATAATTAAGTAATCGTAGTACAGATTAGTAATCTGTGTTTGTGGGATTGCGATTTTTAGATGTTATAAAGGAGGTAGTTATGCCGTTTTGCCCAAGCTGTAATTATGAATATGTTGAAGGAGTTACAATTTGCCCGGATTGCGGAGTAAACCTGGTGGATGAATCACTTATTGATAAACCTGAAGAATGGACTGAAGAAAACTGGGAAGTTGTTTTTTCTTCCGGTGAAGAATATGAAGTTGAAATGCTTAAAGACAATCTTGAAAGTGCTGGTATTAAATGTACGATTCTTTCACAGAAAGACAGGAATTTCCCAGCGCTTGGAGATTTTTCAATTATAAAACTTTTAGTAAGAAAAGAAGATGTTTCTGCGGCTGTGGATTTTATCCGGGATATGAATTCTAAAGACAAAGAGGAAGAGGATTTAACTTAGTGGCTTTTAGTAATAATGTTACAAGGATTATTGTTGCGGTTTTTGCAATCCCTGTAATTCTGGCAGCAGCTTATTTTGGAGGGATATATTTTTTTGCTTTCACCCTTGTAA
>CAZECH010000180.1:0-6499 GCA_964510675.1 uncultured Ignavibacteriaceae bacterium | reverse complement strand
AAAAGCACTCATATCCATTTCTTTTTCTTCTTCGTGCATAGATGCCTGGCTAATTCCGGGAGTTTGTTCAACATTAATTGGACCTGCAAAAATATCTTTGTTTGGTCCTTCATTTGAGCCAAGATAAACATCTTCCTTCTGCTTTCCTGAATAGATTACTAAATCTTCTTTACCCGAAACTTTCAACATCCCGATTGCACCTTTATTAAATGCCCGGAAGATTGAATGATCTACTAAAATAAATGTACCAGGAACATCTACTGTAAATTCAACTATAGCAGAACCACCTGCCGGAATTATTGTCGTTTGAACATTCTTCTGATTTACGACTGTTCCCCCTTCACCATAAACCCTGTCAAAAATTTCCCCAATGACATGGAATGAAGAAACAAGATTGGGACCACCGTTACCGATATACAATCTAATTGTTTCACCCGTTTTTGCCGTTAAGGATTTATCACCTGTTAATGAACCCACCGATCCATTGAATACAACATAAGAAGGATTTTCATCCACAGCATTTTCCTGTGAGAAGGACTGTAAACCAACATCTCCATAAGCTCCTTCAGTATAAAATTCACTTTGCATTACATAAAATTCTCTGTCAACTGGTGGTAATCCTTCTTTTGGTTCAACGAGAATTAATCCATACATACCATTTGCAATGTGTAAACCAACGGGTGCTGTTGCACAGTGATAAACATATAAACCAGGGTTCAAAGTTTTAAAGGAAAAAGTTGATGTATGCCCCGGTGCCGTAAAAGAAGAAGCAGCACCTCCACCCGGGCCTGTTACAGCGTGAAGATCAATGTTGTGAGGCATTTTACTGTTTGGACTATTATGAAGATTGAATTCAACTTCATCACCTTCTTTAACGCGAATAAATTTTCCGGGAACATCGCCGCCGAAGGTCCAAAAAACATATTCAACTCCATCCGCAAGTTTTTTTACTTCTTCAGTTGTTTCAAGATCAACAATAACTTTTGTTGGGTGATTCCTGGTTATTGGTTGAGGCACATAAGGTGCTGAGGTGAGTTTTGCTTTTTCAACTCCTCGCAACTGTGACGAATAACTTTCATCGCATCCCGGGTATAAAAAAACAATTACAGCAGATAAAAAAACTACACACACCGAAGCGATTGCTAATTTAATTTTAGGTATCATCGTCTACTCCGTTTTATTTTTTAATTGATTGAAATTTTTGTTTGGTCCAGCATTAAATTGAGTATTTGCTTCTTCATTAAACTTCTTAACCGCTTCTGTTCCTGTCGGATGACCATATGAGTTCATGTATTTATAGTGAAGCAGATAATCTTCTTTGGAAATATTGTTATTCCAATTGCCTGTAAACATTCCAATGGAAGTTACAATAAGGAAGATTGAAACTACTCCTATTGCAGCACATCTTTTATTAATTTTCCTTTTACCAGGAAAAACTGATTTCAGGTCAAGTGTGTCTTCAACAGGACAAGCATCAATACAATTAAAGCAGGATGTGCATTCATCTGAAAGAACTGCTTTTACTTTATCAACTTTTATAAATGATGGACAAGCTTTTGTACATAACCCACAATCTATGCAGCTAACAGGATTTCTATTAATTTTTGTGGGACTTAGAAAATTTAATACGCCGAGTAAAGCACCATAAGGACATAAATACCGGCACCAAAAACTTCTTATTACAATTGAAAGAAGAAAGAGGATTGAAATTACGATCAGGGAAAATCTCGAAATATCTGCAAAGAAATAATACATCTTAATATCTGAAACAAGATTGTATGGACTATCTAGGAAAGATTTTACTGCAAGTGTACTCATCAGGAAAAAGACTGAGTAAAAAAGAAAACCCAGCAATAAATATTTAATGCTTCTTAATGGATAATCGAAAAATTTAGGAAGTATTATTTTTTTCTTAAAGATTTTCTGCCCAAAATCACCAATGAGCTCTGAAAGAAAACCAATCGGACATAGCCAGCTGCAAAATGATTTTCCTATAATTAAAGACATTAAGATAATTGCTAAAAAGATGAAGACTCCTGCCGGATGAGCCAAGTGAAGTTCGCCGGTTGTAAGAAACAAATAAAAGCTCATCATTGAACTAATTGGAAGGAAACCATCAACTCCAGGTGGCCTGCTATAAAAATTTGCTGTTCCACCTGATTCTAAAAATTTAATAAACAAAAACATCTCCACACCAATCCATATACATAACAAAGCAAAAGCACTTTGTACAATGAATCTATATCTTTGAATCGGTTTTTCTGTGTTCTTTATTATTTTCATTTTTATTTTTATATTCAGATATTTTTATCTGATTTATATTTAAAAAATATTTAAATCGTTGCTACCTTTTTTAAAGTCTTAGCTTTGAAAGTATCTATAGTATCTTCATTCAACATATTATAAGTTTGAGTACGAAGCTCTCCCCATTTATCGTGTAAAGGACAAGGATTTGTCGGACTGCAATGTGGAAATCCCAATACACAATTATTAAACATATTCAGTCCATCAATTGCAGCAACGATATCCAATGCTTTAATATTCTTCGGATCGCGAGCAAGAGAAAATCCGCCAGCTTTTCCTTTCTTAGAGCTTATAATGCCACTCGCTGTTAAGCTTTGTAAAATTTTTGATATAAATTCTTTTGGAATCTTCAGCTTCGCTGCAATATCTTCTGCTGATACAACACTACCTTTATCGAATGTTGCCAGGTGAAGAACTGCCTGCAAACCATACTCGCATTTTTTTGAAAAAATAACAGTCATGTCATAATCAGATTTATTTATCTGATTAAAGATAACCACAAAATATGACTTTGTCAATAGTTTTTAAAAAATTACCAATTGATCCTCATTCTCACAAAAAGTAAAAAATTGAAGGCAGATTCTAACAACTAAATGAAATTGATTTAGTATTTAAACTTTGGCGATTGTGGATTTTATAAAAGAACGATCTTACAGATTGTATTTAAATTAATATTTTTCAAAGTTATTTTTATTTTATTAAAGATACCTTATTCCAAGTTCTATGGATTTCAAAATGCACTTCCGTTTCATTTAGTATGATTGAAACACATAACGACTTCAATATTAATATAGTAGATAAGAAATAATCTTTATTAATTAAATAAATGATATCTCAAAGATGGGAGTTTCATAAGTGTTGTATACCTGTTTGATTTTCCCAATTATTTCTTATTTTAATTTTAATACTAAAATCTTATATATAGGTAATGATAAAGACAATAACATTCTCCTCAATTTTAGTTCTTGTAATTTGTTTACTTAGCCAACTGAAACTTCAAAAAAAACATTCCAATGTTGTAAAGAATAATTAAGAAAATAAAAAGATGTAATATGAAATCTTTTATACTAATCCTATTCTTGCTGGCAATTACCTCCATGTATTCTCAGAATGTATCCGGCAGATTCTCCTCTTCCATTTACACTTTTGAAAGATTTGATTCTGTTGATGCTTCCAAAACTTATGTAAGAGCTTATCAGCTTCTCAACCTTAATATTAATAAAGATAAAGTTTCACTAAGATCATATATGAATCTTGAAACAAATCTTACCAAAGAACAACAGGTTGATCATCCAAGGTTACGATTCTATAATCTTTATTTAGAAGCAAGAGATATGTTTGATATAGCTACTATAAAACTTGGAAGACAGCCTCAGTTTAATTCTGTAATAGGTGGAGTGTTTGATGGAGTTAATCTTGATCTTAAAAAAGGTGATTTCAAACTCTCGGGTTTTTATGGCGTTAATGTTCCTGCTTACCAGAAGTTTGAATTAATTAAAGAATGGGAAGACAATTACGTCCTGGGGGCTTCACTCACTACATACTTTCTTAATAACTTCAGGTTTATGGCTAATTATGTTAATAAAAATTTCAAGGAACAGGAATATACTGCCGCAAGGTTTGATGAAGAGCTAAATCCAATCCAGGTTCTTATAAGAAATAAATCAAACCAGTATGAATTTGTTTCAGGCGAACTTTCATATTATCTCAAAAATATATTCTCTATTGATACCCGTTACGATTATGATCTTAACTTTGAAAAAACATCTAAATTTGAAATTTCCGGAAGATATGAACAAGTAAAAAATCTTGGAATAAATATTTACTATAATTACCGGGAACCAAAGGTAAGATACAATTCAATCTTCTCTGTTTTTGATTTTGGCAATTCACAGGAAATTGAATTAGGTAGCGATTACAGATTAAATTCTCATTACACAGTAATAGCTAAATTTGCAAATGTTAAGTACGAAACTGAAAACTCTCAAAGAATTACCGGAGGCTTAAATACAAGCTGGGGAAGCCTTTTATACAGGAAGAATCTTGGTTATGCAGGTGAGCTTGATGCAATTTCACTCTATTCTGCTTATAGTTTTTTTGAAGGATTGATTACACCGTCGCTCGGAGCATCGTTTACAAGTTACAAGCTTTCCGAAGACTCAGATAAAAATAATCAAATTACAATTCTTGCGGGGATTAATTATCGTCCTTTCAGAGTTCTCTCTTTTGATTTACAAGGACAGTATATGAACAATAAAATTTACAAAGATGATTACCGGTTCTTTTTTAAGATTAATTACTGGTTCAACGAAAACTTAAACCTGATGTAATATGAAATTAACTTACATATATTTTACAGCTTCAACAGCCGCAATTGCTTTCCTCTTTCTGGCTGCATTTAATGTGAATGAAAATGTTACTGAAAAAGAAGGAAATAACCTGATAATAAAATTTTCTCATTCGCTTCATACCGACCTGATTGATTGTCAAACATGTCATTCAGCAGTAATTGCAAGCACTTCCCTTAAGGATAAACTCTTTCCAAATCATGATAATTGTATTGACTGCCATGCAGTTGATGATGAGAATGAGTGTAAAACCTGCCATTTTGAAGATAAATATGAAACACTGATGCAGAAAGAACCTGATCTTTACTTCAATCATAAATTTCATATTGAAGATAAAGAATTGAAATGTGAATCATGCCATAAAGGAATTTCCGAAGTTGATTATGCAATGTTTGCCTTACAGCCTAATCCGATAATGGAAAACTGTTACGACTGCCACAACAATATTATAGTAGCATCAAACGCCTGCGAGTCTTGTCATATCTCAAGTGTCCGTTTAATACCCCAAACCCATAAAAGTGTGTCCTTTATGAAGACGCACAAATTCGATGCTCGTGCCTTTGATGCAAACTGTATAATGTGCCATGATAATATTTCCAATTCATGCGAAGAATGTCATGAAGCTACAAATATAATTACAGAACTGAACTTGCCAAATGATTTTTATCAGCCTTATTCTCCATTGCAGTTCAGTGATGGATCAAAGAAGCAGCAAATTGCAAGAGTTCATGAATTTAATTACCGGTTTACACATAGTATAGATTCAAAAGGAAAAACATCGGAATGCCAATCCTGCCACGAAGTTGAAACTTTCTGTGGGAGCTGTCATCAGGCTGAAGGTGGAGATTTTGCTCTTGGTGGAATTGTTCCGGCTTCTCATCTTAAAAACGGATTTTTTACAATTGGAATTGGTTCCGGTGGCGGTGATCATGCTGTACTTGCAAAAAGAGATATTGAAAGATGCGTTTCCTGTCATGATGTTCAGGGTGCTGATCCGACATGTATTACATGCCATCTTGATAGTGATGGAATTAAAGAAACTAATCCAAAAACTCATGAATCAAACTTTATGCGTGATATTTATGGAGACTGGCACAGCAGCCAGGGCTCTACCTGTTATAATTGTCATACAAGCCAATCACCTATATCTCCTGCAGGAATGGGATTCTGCGGGTATTGCCATGGTGGAGACGTAAACTAAAGTTTGAAAATTATGGAAAATAAAATGAAATATTTTTTATATCTGCCGGTTTTAGTTCTTGGAATATATCTTACAAGCTGCAGCGAGCTTGAACAGGGAATTGATCAACGTCAACTGACGCCAAACATTCATGAAGAAGGTATTCTTAATCCTGATTCTTCAAATTTTCATGGAAAATTAATTAGTAATAACCATTGGGCTATGAATCAGTGTCAACAATGTCATGGAGGTAACTATGCTGGTGGTTTAGTTAATGTCTCTTGTCTTACATGCCATAGCCAGCCTGCTGGACCGGAAAACTGTGCAACCTGTCATGGAAATGAAACCAGTCCTGCACCACCCTCAGATCTCGACGGGAATACCTCATCTCCAAAAGTAGGTGCTCACAGGATTCATCTTACAGGAGGTTTATTAGGAAAAAAAATATCCTGCTCAGATTGCCATAACGTTCCTGCAACTGTGGATACCGAAGGACATGTTGATTCAGATAGACCTGCAGAAGTGCCGATGAAAGGTTTTTTGGCTACCCTGATTACAAATGATCCATCTACCAGTACTTATAACGGCGGATCATTAATTATTCCTCAACCGGCTTATAGCTTTGCAAATTTTTCATGCTCAAATACATATTGCCATGGTAATTTCA
>CAZECH010000179.1:0-6536 GCA_964510675.1 uncultured Ignavibacteriaceae bacterium | reverse complement strand
CAGATTAATTCACTTAAGCAACATCATTTTTCTGGTGAATACTTTATTACCTGCAGTTAAACGATAGAGATATAATCCACTTGGAAGATTATACCCGTTAAATGTTACAGAGTAAACACCGCTGCCTAATTTTTCATTAAAAAGATTTGCGACTTCTTCTCCAATTATGTTAAATATAGAAATATTAACAGATGATTCTGTGGGAAGTTCAAATCTAATAACAGTTTTAGGATTGAAAGGATTAGGATAGTTCTGATGAAGTGCGAATTCAACCGGAGTATAATCAGATTCTTCTTCAACAGGAAGTGTATTCCCAACATCAGCAATTGTCCAATGTGAAAAATCATTAATGCCTGTCATTTCAACATAGTTATCAGTCTCATTAACTGTTCCACCCATCAGTGTCCATGAATCGTCTGATCCATCAGCAGATTTGTATAATTGAAAACCGGATTCATTTAACAAATTTAATTCTGAATCATCATAATGAAGTCTCAAGGTTGCGTTCAATCCAGAATTATTCTGACCGGGAACAATATTATATCTTCTCAATATTCCCTGGTTACCATTTCCTGCAGCAGCTGAATGAAATCTTTCTACAGTTGTATTTCCTAAATCTGCACCAGTAGTTAAAACTGCACCAAGACCCCCAACATTAAGAGCGGCTGGGGCTGCGACATTAGTTGTTATCATAATTTTACCTGTTGCACCGGTAACCGTATTTCCGAGTGATTCAGAAAGTAAACCATTACTTCCTAATGTTACAGAATGTCCGTTCAAATCCAAATCACCATTATTAACGTTTATTGAACTATTAGCTGTAATATCCCTATCGAGTATTATCCCATCAGAGTTATTTACTGCAAATCCATTTACATTAACAGGTAATCCATCACCCAGTGATTGGGTTCCATTTCCTTTATATTCATAATTTGCTTCCTCACTATATGTTCGTGTACCCGTAACCTGAATATTACCTAATGCATCAACATTAGTTATGCCATCAAGGCTTCCTATTTTAAGTGTACCACCCGGATTAAGTGTAAAAGAGCCAGGTCCGCTTAAATTTGAATTACCAACTATTTCAAGAGAACCGTCAACAATAAACTCACCCCCGGTAGTTGACCGCCATGTGGAATCACCAAGATTAAATATAACATTTGAACCAGCTTTAACTGTATCATAAACATTTGTATTCATTGAAAATCGTTGTCCAAAGGTAACTGTTTGAGTACCGCTTCCGACAAAATTTATTGCAAAGGGTCCTGCATGAGTCGTACTGACATTGCTATTAACAGTCAAAGTGAAATCTCCACCAATATTCATTATACCAGTTCCTGAACCTAAAGTACTGCTTGTTCCTGCATGCAATCTTCCTCCATCAATTATTAAATCTCCCTCAATATTAAATATCCCGAACCCCTGTGCGCTTGCACTGGAAAACGGTCCTATTCTTGCGTCATAAGGTGTACCGGTTGTTGTTGGACCGCTGCCATATACATAGACATCACCCATGATATTCCAGATACCATATACATCTGGCTCTCCTACATCAACACCCGATAGAGTTCCTCTATGAACATAAACATTACCATGCACAGTTTGAATCTGGGTTCCATTATCTAAATCGGTAGCCCTGACATAACGATTCTGCGCATCCATATTGATACTAAGATCACCATATATTATTAAATTACCACCGCAGGTAACACCAGCATTTCTTTGTATAATAAGATTTCCAAATTCAAGATTTCCATCACCGCCAACCGATCCTGCACCAATATGCACTACAATACTTGCCGGATCAAGAAAAATACTCGAACCGGGGAGTGTATTTTGTTCCAATGCCTGATTATAAAACCATGCATTTGATTCAAGTGTTAATTGACCGGCTACAATAATAGAATCAGTACCCGTAGCAAACCTGGCTCCTGAAGATACGGTCAGATTATTACATTGTACGGTGCTTCCGGTATAAACAGAATCTGTCCCCTGGATTATTACATCATTGCCAATACCGGGGACAACTCCGCCGCTCCAGGTTCCCGGTGTATCCCAAAAACCTCCTCCTGTACCATTGCTGAATATTATCTGTCCGAAGATAAATTCTCCATTAACACTTGCCAGCAGAAACAAAATTAAAATAAACTTTTTCATAATCATCCTGTCATTGTTTAACATTAGATAAGATTAATTACCTGCCTGCATATGCAAAAATATTATTTGCTTTAGCAGGCAGATATAGAATTAACTCACAAATTATTTAATCAGCATCATCTTTTTAGTGAATACCTGATCACCAGCGTTTAACCTGTATATATAAATGCCACTTGGTAAATTGCTTGCATTAAAATTCCAGAGGTAGATTCCGATTTCCATCTGCTGATTTATTAATGTTGCCACTTTTTCACCAACAGCATTATAAATAGTAAGGTTTACAAATGATGAAACAGGAACTTCAAACCTTATAATTGTTTCAGGATTAAAAGGATTCGGATAATTCTGAAATAAAGCAAATTCTGTCGGACCATTTACTTCAGCTTCAACGATATCACTATATTTAAATGTTCCATCAAAGTCTATCTGTTTTAACCTGTATTGAAAAACTCCTGAAGTAACATTTTTATCGGTAAAGCTATATGAAAATTGTCCAGTAGCATTTCCTGCACCCTGAACAAATCCAACTTTTAGCCAATTACTGAAATTGTTTTCATTATTCTGAATTCTTCTTTCAACATCCCAACCCTGGTTATTTAGTTCTGCAGCAGTTATCCAATTTAATGTAACGAATTTTCCATTTGTAGATGCAGAGAATGAAGTAAGTTCAACAGGAATTGGATTGTTAATATCTGCTAATGTCCAATAGGAAAAATCTCCTATCCCGGTCAATTCAACATAATTGTCTGTTTCATTAACAGTACCACCTACATCTATCCAGCTATTAATACCATCCGGAGATTTGAATAATGTAAGATCAGCTTCTGCAATTCCATTAAGTTCTGATTCATCAAAATAGAATCTTAATGTGACATCCAAACCGGAATTAGTTGTTGGAACTATATTGAATCGTCTGAATATTCCCTCATTGCCTGCTCCTGTTCCGGCAGAATGATATCTCTCAATAAGTGTAGAACCAAGATTTGCCGCTGATGTTAACATAGCACCAAGTCCACCAACATTAACACCGGATGGGGCATTCAAATCGCGGGTTGTTACTATCTTGCCTGTTAAACCAGTTACTGTATTTCCAGCAGTCTCAATTAATGCTGCACTGCTTCCAAGAGTTACTAAATTTCCATTAAGATTCAAATCCCCACTTGTTACATTTAAATTTCCATCGACCATTACACTATCACCTAGTGTTACACCGGCACTGTTGTTTATAGTAAGATGATTTACTGTATCCGGTAATAAACTTCCTGTTATCTGAGCGACAATTCCATTGAAAGTATAATTTGCTTCAGTACTAAGTGTAGTTCCTCCTGTGTTTTGAACTGCACTATC
The DNA here is from genome assembly GCA_964510675.1 of uncultured Ignavibacteriaceae bacterium. GTDB lineage: Bacteria > Bacteroidota > Ignavibacteria > Ignavibacteriales > Ignavibacteriaceae > RBG-16-34-14. The sequence goes on along the minus strand of CAZECH010000179.1, from coordinate 3,032 downwards.
CAATCCACCGGCATTGCCGCATTCCAGTGTTGCTCCTGCGTTAACCATAAAAATTCCACTTCCGCTGAGCTGGCTTGTACCTAAATTTAATACTGCGCCTGTATCAACTTCAATTGGAAGTGCGGTCAGAGTAACATTTGTTAAAGTTAGATTTTGTGTAGCAGATCCGTCAAATATAAATCTTGCACCATTTGGATTTGAATTTTGAGTTGTAGCATCTGACAAGGAAAAATTCTGGCCATGCAGATACCATGTAGTTGTTCCTGTGTTACCCTGCGAACCTCTGCTTACTGAAAAATTTCCTCCTGTTACATTAACATCACCGAACTGATGTATAACAATAGTTGTATTTCCATTTCCTGTTCCATTAGAAGAAAAATTTCCACCTGTCTGAATAATATTGCCCATAATGGTGGAACTAACAGAACTGTCTGAAGGAGGTGCGCACATTTGCCATCTTCCTGCGCCTGTATTGATGATTGTAATATCACCACCTATTGTATTTCCATTCCAACCCAAATTATAATTACCTGATTGATTTGGGCAGTTCCAGATAACATTATAAAAATCCTGGTTACCGTTTGCCGGTGCACCACTTGTGACACCTGTTATTTCGCATGTGGAACCTGTTCTCCAGATTGAAATTGGGATTGAACCACCTGCCCGAACATGCCTATAAACAGAATTATTTTCAAAACTAATAACAGCTAAATCATCAGTTTTAATTACTGATCCATTATTTGTAAAAATCCCTCTAACAGACAAATCAACAGTGTCAACATTATTTACAATAGTAATTGTGGTTGCGCTGTCAACATCATAATTAAATGTACCTGTGTAAGAAACTGAACTTAATGAAACCTGCTGAGTATCATCTAATGCAGCGAAAACAAACTTTGAGGAATTGTTTGAAGTTTGAAGAGTTGCATTAGCTACGGAAAAATCTCCGAATAAATACCAATTGGCGATTCCACCAGTTCCTCGACTTAATGAAAGATTTCCTCCTGTAACATCAACATTGCCGTTAACATTAATTGTATAAGTTTGAGCAGTGCTTGAACCATTTGAAGTTAGAACACCACCGGTTACAATAACATCTCCATTTATAGTAATCGGATTTGTAAACGCAGTATTATTTGTCATTTGAAAACGCCCTGAACCGGAATTTACGCAAGTCAGATTCCCACCAATTATATTGCCACTCCAGGCAAGGTTTAAATTTGCCGTTTGTCCCGGGCAATCCCAAATAAAATGATAGAAATCCTGATTTGCATTACCTGGTGAATTACCTTCTATTCCTGTAATTAAACACGTTGATCCTGCATTCCATGTAGATGTTGGAATTGACCCTGCATTACGTGCATGTTCGTAAGAACTGCCGGAATCAAAAGTTAACGAACCAGCACCTACAGCAAGAATCCCGGTACCTTCAACCTGAATATCCCCGGTTACAGTAACCGCAACATCAACATTTACGGAGTCATTAATAGTAATATCTTCAGAACCTGTTGGCGCTGAACCTGCAGGAACCCAGTTTGCACCATCATAAGTTTCCCATGTTGCCGCTAAACTCCAATCCCCTGCAGCAGCAGAACGATAATCTCCAACACCCTGACTGAAAATATTAGTATTGAAAACTATCAACATTAGAACCGCTAAGGTAGTTACTAGTTTTTTCATAGCGTACTCCTTTTTTATGTTTTATAAAATAAGCCTGCACAACGAAACAAGAACAGACTATTATTTAATTTACCCGGACTCTTAAAACCGGTTGAGTGATTTTAAAAGATTATTTCCAACAATTAAAAAGATATAAGAAGAGATAACCTGCTGACACTATCAAATATTTCGAAACTTGAATAAGAGTAACCAACTTCGATAATATAATCAGAAATTGTATGACTTAAACCGAGTCCGCCGGACCAGGAAGCAAGATCCCTGTTAGTCTGATATCCTCCTCTCAAAGAAAGCATTTTAAGGAATGTATATTCCAACCCTATATTTACTCTTTCAGAGTAATTGTTCTGATGAAGAAAATCTACAGCAACATTAACCATATTGTCTTTTGATATTTCAGAATTAATTACTTCCATAACGTTCATAGCAGCACCAAGAGAAAAAACCAATGGAAGTTGTTCATCAACCAACTCTCTTTTAATATTAGATGCAAAATTTCTTATATACATTCCAAAAGTAAAACTCTTAAAGTTGGTCAAATATCTTATACCTGCATCAAAAACAAGCTTTGTAGCATTATTATCTTTTAGCTCGCCATTTAAAACAATATTTCTTCCAAGATTTTGTCCTGCAAGTTTAATTGTTCCACCAACAGAAAATGCTTCTGAGATAGCTTTTGCATAAGATAAGCCAACCGCAAATGCTCCTACATTACCTACGGGACCATCATCCCTATAACCAAGCGGATAAGTTCCGCGTTCTGCATCTGTAATTAAGCTTGTTCCTTTAATAACTCCATAGTCAACTGTTAAGAGATTAAAACCCACAACTCCATAATTCCCTGTATTCCAGGCTACACCACCACTAATGTAATTAATATCTGCAATCCATCTGGTATAATTTATATTTATATCGAACTCATAATCAGTCCCGGTAAGTCCAGCAGGATTATAGAACATACTTTCAGAACCAGTACCGAGCGAGGAATAAGCTTCACCGAGGGATGATGCTTTTGAAGAAGTCCCGACAAGCAGAAAGTTCATTGTACTCTGTCCGGTTTTACTTAATCCTACCTGCGGGAAGATAACCTCAGAATTTATAAACAATAAAATAGCAACAAGATATATAGTTTTCATAATTAGACTTAAAATTAACGGACAATAATAAATTTTTGATATGCTGTTTCACCTGATGGTTTTTGAAAAACAGCAATGTATATTCCACTACTGATCACCTGCTGATTATCTGTTATCATATCCCACGATTCAAATCCATCTCTTTCAGTCGGTTTATAATGTTCTATAGTTTTTACAAGGTCACCATTCTCAGTATAAATTTTTATTGTTACAATTGGC
>CAZECH010000178.1:0-6542 GCA_964510675.1 uncultured Ignavibacteriaceae bacterium | reverse complement strand
AGGGTTTGCACCCCCAAGAATTAAAGATGCAATTACAAACGGCGGGGAGGCATTGCAACTTGAAGCTGAACTAAGCTGGAATTATGAGGTTGGAATCAGAGCAAACCTTGCATCATTAATTGTTCTGGAAGTTACCGGCTACATGCTTAATTTTTCCAATCAGATTATACCTGTATCGGAATCTTCAGGTGGTTCCGGAACAGGATTAGTTAATGGTGGAAAGACTCTTCATTTAGGATTTGAAACCGGAGTGAGTTTATCTGTTGATAGAATAATAAACTCGGATGTAAAAATATTATTGAGCACTAATTTAACAATAAGTAATGCTGCTTATAATGCTGATAGATTTATTACAGCAGGAAATGAAATAATCAACATAAAAGATAATAGACTTCCATATGCGCCAGAGATTTTCCTTTCGGGTTCACTGGATTTACTAATACCATTTGGAGTTGGTTTTCAGATTTCCGGTACATACACAGGCAAACAATTTACAGATCAATTAAATACAATTAGTCCTTCTGCTGATGGTGAAATAGGGATGATGCCTGATTATTTTATATTGGATTTTACAGGGCGTTATTTGTTTTCTGATCTCAATTCAACTTTATTTTTTTCTGTAAAAAATCTGTTGGATGAAAGATATATTGTTAGCAGGAGACCACAAGGCATTAAAGTCGGACTAGCGAGATTTATTTCTGCAGGCGTGGAAGTTACGTTATAATTTTTATTTTAAGAGATGATTTCCTTTTTGCGAAGATTTCATCTCTTTTATGACTTTTCCTGAATATTCATTCCTTTAATTACAACCCCTGCATAACTATATTTACATTCAAATTATTTGGAAATAAATGTTAAACATTCGTAACTTCTGCATAATTGCCCATATAGACCATGGCAAATCCACATTAGCTGACTGCCTTCTTGAAACAACCGGAACTATTTCAGCAAGGGAAGCCAAAGACCAGATTCTCGATGACCTTGAACTTGAAAGGGAAAGGGGTATTACAATTAAATCTCACGCTATCCAGATGAAGTACAAAGCAAAGGATGGAGAAGATTATATTTTAAATCTTATTGATACTCCCGGTCATGTTGATTTTACTTATGAAGTATCACGCTCGCTTGCTGCCTGCGAAGGAGCTTTGCTTATTGTTGATGCTGCGCAGGGAGTTGAAGCTCAGACTATTAGCAATCTGTATTTAGCTTTAGATGCCGGGTTGGAGATAATTCCTGTATTAAATAAAATTGATCTGCCGAGTGCCGAAGTTGATAAAGTTAAAAACCAGATTATTGATCTTATCGGCTGTGAACCCGAAGATATTTTGTCAGTGAGTGCAAAAGCCAAGCTTGGAATTGATGAAGTTCTTGAAAAAATTGTTGAAAAAATTTCTCCTCCCAAAGGTAATCCTGATGCACCTTTGCAGGCTTTGATATTCGATTCGGTTTTTGACGCATATCGCGGGGCAATTGCATACATAAGAGTTGTAAACGGAACTCTGAAAACAAATGATAAAATAAAATTTTTTGTCACTGATAAAGAATGGCAAGCTGAGGAAGTTGGAATCCTCGGATTAAAAAAAATAAAAACAGATGAACTTGCCGCCGGTAATGTAGGTTATTTAATTGCAGGAATTAAAGATGTTCACGATACTAAAGTTGGTGATACAGTTACTCATGTAAGAGGTGGAGTAAAAGAACCTCTGCCCGGTTATAAAGTTGTTAAACCAATGGTTTACAGCGGACTTTATCCAACTGATTCCGAGGAGTTTGAAAATCTCCGCGATGCATTGGAAAAATTCCGGCTTAATGATTCTGCACTTTTTTACCAGCCGGAAACTTCTGCTGCGCTTGGCTTTGGATTCAGGTGTGGTTTCCTTGGACTTCTTCATATGGAGATTGTGCAGGAAAGATTATTCAGAGAGTATAATCAGTCAATCATTACAACACTTCCTAACGTTGAATATTATGTTTATAAAAATAATGGAGATAAGATTGTAGTTGATAACCCTGCATTAATGCCTCCGGTGGGAGAAATTGATTATGTCGAAGAGCCGTATGTTAAAGCACAGATTGTAACTCCGAGCGAGTATGTTGGTAATATTATGAAAATCGCAATGGATAAAAGAGGAGAGTATAAAAATACTACTTATATTGATCCGACAAGAGCAGACGTTCAGTTTGATTTTCCTCTCTCAGAAATAATTTTTGATTTTTATGATAAGCTAAAGTCAATGACACGTGGTTATGCTTCTTTAGATTATGATTATAGAGGATATAAACAATCTGATCTTGTTAAGCTGGATATTCTGCTTAACAGTGAACCTGTTGATGCACTTTCTATGATTGTGCATAAAAGTAAATCTTATGATTGGGGAAGGAAAGTTTGTACAAAGCTTAAAGATCTTATCCCAAGGCAAATGTTTGAGATTAATATTCAGGCAGCAATAGGGACTAAAGTAATATCAAAATCTGTTGTTAAAGCTTTAAGAAAAAATGTTCTGGCAAAGTGTTATGGAGGTGATATAACAAGGAAAAGAAAACTCCTTGAAAAACAGAAAGAAGGAAAGAAGAGAATGAAACAGGTTGGCAATGTTGAAATTCCGCAGGAAGCTTTCCTGGCAGTGCTGCAGATTGATGACTGAAAAGTAAAAGAGGTCACATATTTTCTTTAAGATAGTATCTTTGAAACAAAACAATTTCACTTCACCAGATTCAGGAGAAAACAATATTATTAAATATTGTTATTAAGTTGTGAATTATTACTAATGGGAATCCAAAATCATAACAAAATAGAAACCAGGAAACATCACTCCAAAACAAGAAGCTTAATAAAAATTCTTCTCTTGACTTTATTAGTTGATATAATCTTAAAATCATTTTTTATTGAAGCCTATAGGATCCCAACTTCCTCAATGGAGAAAACGCTTATGGCTGGAGATTTTATTTTTGTGAATAAAGCATCTTATTCTTTATCGCTGCCAGGAACACTTCCTTTAGTAAATGTGAAACTTCCGGATTATAATTTCTTTACTTACTCAAAACCGTCACAGGGAGATGTTGTTATTTTTCTTTTCTCACAAGACTGGAATGAAGATTCTAAAGCAGAAAACTATGTTAAAAGAGTTGTTGGTGAACCGGGAGATACAATCGAAATTATTGATAATATTGTTTTTGTGAATGGAAGAAAACTTCTCGACGATAAAATAAATCTTGGTTCCAGAATTAAAAATGTTACTGTTGATAAAAAAGTTTTTTTAAATAAGAGTTATTGGAATGGGAAAGATCTTTCACCTGTAATAATTCCCTGGAAAGGATTAACTATTGAAGTAAATCATAATAACATTGATAAAATCGGTCCCCTGATCAATAGAGAATTTGAAAAGAATGTAATCAGCATTGAAGGAAGTGTAATCAATATTGAAGGAAAATCTGTAAGAACTTATACTTTTCAGCAGGATCATTTTTTTGTTTTAGGTGACAACAGGGATGTTAGTATGGACAGTCGTTATTGGGGCACTATTCCTGAAAATTTAATTATTGGAAAAGCTCTTATGATTTATTGGTCAACAGATCCTTCATTATCCTTTTTGAATTCTATCAGATTTGAGCGATTGTTTAAGATAATTGAGTGAAAGTGTAAATTAAAAGTGCTTCATTATTGTTTCTTTTAAGATATATTTGAGTAATTAAAACATAGAACACAAAAATTTATGAAACAATTTTTATTTGTGACTATTATACTCATAACATCATTTTCTTTTGGACAGAATAAGTACATGATATATTTCAAAGACAAAGGTATAAAGCATGGAGAATCTTTAACAAAAACTTCTGTCTTATACCAGGAAGCATTAAACAATCTTACCAAACGTGCTATTGATAGAAGAAAAAAGAATATGGGAGATGAGATAATTAAATATGAAGACCTGCCGATCAGAGAAGATTATATAAATGAATTGAACTCATTGGGAATTGAGATTATTCATAAATTAACATGGTTCAATGCAGTTTCTGCAAATATAAATGATGAGCAGTTAATTGATATAAAAGCTTTACCTTTTGTTGAAAAGATTGAAGCTATTAAAAAGTTAAAATATAAGAATGATGAAATCCCGGAAAATAGTTTAGAGAAAGGATCATCATTAAATCCAAATCTTGAATATGGCAATTCATTCGGCCAGCTTGAACTATGCAATATTCCGATCGTTCACTCAAAAGGTATTACAGGTGAAGGAATAATTATCGGTTTGCTGGATAGTGGCTTTGACTGGAATGATCATGAAGCGTTAATTAACGCTGATGTTATTGATGAATGGGATTTTGTTTTTAACGATAGTGTAACCGCAAACCAAAACGATGATAGTCCCTCACAACATAACCATGGAACAAATGTCATGTCCGTTGTTGGGGGTTTTCAAAATGGCACTTTAATCGGTGCTTCCTTCGGTTCATCATTTCTTCTAGCAAAAACAGAATATGTTCCAACAGAAACAAATGTTGAAGAAGATAATTATGCAGCCGCTCTTATATGGATGGAAAATTATGGTGTGGATATTACAAGCAGTTCTCTTGGCTACAGTGAATTTGATGCTGGACAATCTTCTTACACATACCAAGATATGGATGGGCAAACAACCATTGTAACACAAGCTTGTGAATTAGCTTTTGATAGAGGAATTGTTACAATTGCATCTGCTGGAAATGAAGGGAATGGTTCCTGGCATTATATAACTGCACCTGCAGACGGATTTAACACAATAGCAGTTGGCGCTGTAACAAGTTTAAATGAAGTTGCAGGTTTCAGCGGACGAGGCCCTACGTTTGACGGTAGAATAAAACCGGATATTGTTACACAAGGTGTTGGTGTTTTTGCTGCAAGTGCTTCTGGTTTTACGAGTTATAGCTCAAGCTTTGGTGGAACATCGGCTGCTGCTCCTATAGCTTGTGGTGTAGCCGGATTACTTTTATCGGCTCATCCGCATCTTACTAATGTACAAGTTAGAAAAATTTTATTGAAAACAGCAGGCAGTTCTACTGCACCAGATAATAACAGAGGCTATGGTCTACTCTCTGCACAGAATGCAATTAATTATCCTAATCTTGAATCCATCGGTAATTCTTTTAAGATGCACAAAATATTTATAAATAATATTTCGATTGATCCTTCAACTTTGAAGCTTCATTATTCAATTGATGGCGAAGATTTTATAGAAACCAATATATTATTTGATGGAAGCTTTAGATATAACTACATATTTCCTGAATTATTTAATAACCAATTCCTTGAGTTTTATTTTACTTATAATGACAGCTCTTTTGGAAGTTACCGCGAACCTTCAGTTTCTAATTATGGGCAGATTGTTCGTAATACTGAAGTGGTGGAAGTTATACCTTCAGATTTTAATTTAACTCAGAATTACCCTAACCCGTTTAATAACCAGACAAGAATTGATTTCAGTTCACCAATTAATGAAGTAACTCTACTGGAAATTTATAACATACTTGGACAAAAAGTAAAAGTTCTTTTTAATGATGTTCCCAGCTTAAGGTTAAACTCAGTTTACTGGGATGGAAGAAATGATTTTGGTTCAGTTGTTTCGAGTGGTGTTTACTATTATGTATTAAGAATTGGGGAAAAGGCATTTTCAAAGAAAATGGTATTTCTTAAATAATTATTTAATGCCTGCATTAAGTCCCTCAATATGAGAGACTTAATGCAATTATTAAATCCTCACTTCTTCTTTTTGTGGTATGTTACATTAAGTTTCGTTTCCTGCTCTTTCCCATCCGAACCCTTAAATTTCTGAGTAACATTATGCACCATAACATCACCATTAATTTCAATAATTCTGATTTCAGAATACATCTGGTTTTTTGCTTTTAATGTGATTTTATTTCCATCAGCTTTGCCTGAATAAAGTGCCATCATTTCCGGGCCATAACCATCAAACCACCAGCCTATTATTTCATTGTTTTTATTTGCAGTAAAATAACCTTTGCCTTTATATTCAAAACCTTCACCTGCAGCTTCAATATCTACAACAAAATATTGATGATTATATTTCCAGTCGTGTTCAACTTTCTCAACAACCTTTAATCCCATCATGTCATATGGTTCAGATTCCCATTTCCCATCCATCTTATCAAATGCAGGAATATTTACTGGAGGCGGAAGTTCCATATCCTGAGGTTTCAAAACTGGTGAAACAAATAGAATTAACACCAACGTAATATTAATTTTACAGAAAATTTTTAAGTAGTCCATCATATAACTCCTAATTTGTTAATAAATTGCGTGCAGATTGATGTGAGAGAAAAATAGCTAATGGTTGTAACGAATTCAATTATTTTCTTAAATTAGTTTCAGTTATAATTAAAACGGAGTGTTATTATGCCCGCTATCCTTTTCCCTGCACAAAATAAATATTTAAGGCAATTTAAAAAGGAAGATGATCCTTTAATCCTTGAAATGGAACAATATGCAAAAGAACATAATATACCAATTCTTTCCTGGCAGGCTGCTGAATTTCTTGAGCAGG
>CAZECH010000177.1:0-6565 GCA_964510675.1 uncultured Ignavibacteriaceae bacterium | reverse complement strand
TGAGATATGCAGAGATGCAATTGTTAAATATGTGGAATCAATTAGCTCCGGCAAATTTCATCTTACACAACTGAATGACAGGGAAAATAAAGTATGCAAATTTTGTGGCTTCAGATCAATCTGCAGAATTGAAGAAACAAATTGAAATTATGATTGTGCCTTTTTAAAAAAGAATTTATTTTGCGTTTAAAATCATCGTAAATTATTATCTAAGGAGTTTATGAAAAAACTACCTTACCTTTTTTTACCCTTCTGATTTTTTTGTAAAGACAAATAAAATGCTTTTGTTGAAATAGTATCATATGATACTAACTATAAATAAAGACAAATGTCGTAATAGTATATAGGAAGATTTAATTTATTTAATGAAAAACCCTGTTTTAAACCGGGATTTTTCTTTAGTGTAAATATTTCTTGACATATAAAACTAAAATCTTTAATTTTTCATTAGTCCCGCAGAAGCGGGATAATTTTTTTTTGCAAAGTTTAATTATTAATAAAACCGGGTAACATAATGTCTGACCAGGGATTTGTATATTTAACGAGAGAGAGACTTCTTGAACTAGAAAAGGAACTCCAGGAATTAAAGATAAACGGAAGAAAAGAAATTGCTTCTAAAATTGCCGAAGCTAGAGCTCATGGCGATCTTTCGGAGAATGCAGAGTATGATGCTGCTAAAGAAGAACAGGGATTATTTGAAATGCGGATAAGTAAACTTGAAAATGTTCTAGCCCGTGCACGGATAATTGATTCATCTCAGTTTGTTGAAGGAGAGGTTCATATACTGTCTGAAGTTAAAATTAAAAATCTTAAAACCAGTAAAATTTTTAATTATACATTAGTCTCTCCAGAAGAAGCAGATTTTCAAACAGGGAAAATTTCCGTTACTTCTCCGGTAGGACAGGGATTGATGGCAAAAAAAGTAGGTGATAAAGTACAGGTAAAAGCGCCTGCCGGCTTACTAGATTTTGAAATACTTGAAATAAAATAGTTACAAATTTTTAAATTGACAGACGAATCATATATAAAATTAGTTTTAGAGATTGCAAAAAAAGGAACTGGAAAAGTTAGCCCTAATCCTCTTGTAGGGTGTATTATAATAAAGAATGATAGAATAATTGGAGCTGGTTTTCATGAAAAATTCGGTGCTAACCATGCAGAGGTAAACGCTATTCAGAAAGCCGGCAGTAATGTTGAAGGAGCAACTCTTTATACAAATCTTGAACCTTGCAGCCATTTTGGGAAAACCCCTCCATGTGTCAATCTTATAATTGAAAAGAAAATTAAAAGAGTTGTTATAGGTACCCTGGATATGAATCCGCTTATTAGCGGTAAAGGAGTAAAGAAATTAAAATCTGCTGGTATAGAGGTTAAAGTTGGTGTTCTTGAAAATGAATGCATTGAGCTGAATAATTTTTTTTTCAAGTATGTAACTAAAAAGCTTCCGTATGTAACATTAAAAGCCGCACAAACAATTGACGGTAAAATAGCCGACAAGTCCGGTGATTCTGCATGGATTTCTTCAACACAATCAAGACAATATGTACATAAGCTTCGTGCTAAATACGATGCTGTATTGATTGGAGCCGGAACAGTTATAAAGGATGACCCGAAGCTGACAGTTAGACTTGTCGAAGGAAGAAATCCTAAAAGGATTATTCTTGATACGGATCTTAGTTTGAAGCTTAATCATAAAATTTTTACAAAGAATTCGGATAAAAATCTTATTATAATAACTTCAAAAAAAAATCTTGGTAAGAAAAGAAGAATTAATAAATTGCGTTCTCTGGGTATAAAAGTTCTTTATGCTAAGGATGAAGGAGACAATAGGCTAAACCTTAAAAGTATTTTGCGGGAATTATATAAAGAAGGAATTGCCTCAGTTTTAGTTGAAGGCGGGAACCAGGTTTTTACATCTTTTGTAAAAGAAAATCTTTTTGATGATATGCTTACCTTTATAAGCCCAAGAATTCTTGGATGCGGAATTCCTGTTTTCGGTAACCTTGGGATTAAACGATTGCAAAAATCATTAAAGGTTAAAATTAAAAGTGTTGAAAAAATTAGTGATGATATTTTAGTTGAGTTTTGTAAATGATCTTTTATCAAATATTAAGAGGGGAATATGTTTACAGGATTAGTTGAAGAAACAGGCAGACTGGTAAATAAAAAAGAAACAGGCAAGGGTTTCCAATTTACATTTGCCGCAAAAAGAATACTTGATGATCTTAATGTAAGCAGCAGCATAAGTGTTAACGGTTGTTGCCTTACTGTTATTAGACGTGAAGGGAATACTTTTTCAGTAGACGCTATTGAGGAAACTTTGAAAAAAACAAACCTAGGAAAGTTGAAATTAAATGACAGGGTTAATCTTGAAAGGCCGTTGAAAGCCGATGCAAGACTTGGCGGGCATTTTGTTCTTGGGCACGTTGATACTACTGGGACGGTTAAAGATGTTCAGGAACTTTCAAACAGTCATTTTATGAAAATCAGTTTCCCTGATAATTTTAAGAAGTATCTCATTTATGTCGGTTCTGTTTCAATTGATGGAGTTAGCATGACCGTTGCCGAGCTTGGTGATAACTGGTTTGGTGTAGGAATAATTCCTTTTACATGGCAGGAAACAGTTTTCTCTGACAGAATAATTGGTGATAAAGTTAATCTTGAGTTTGATGTTCTTGGTAAATATGTTGAGAGAATAATGGAAGGAAAAGAGCCGATCCCTACCCCTTCATAAAAAGAAGGGTATTAAATTTCCTCTCCGTCTGGGAGAAGATTAAGTTGAGGGTTTATTATTTTATCTATGAAAAAAATTGAACAGAAAGTCCTTAAGTTCATCAATGAAAAAAATCTCATTGACAAAAATGATAAGGTTCTTGTTGCTTTAAGTGGTGGACCCGATTCTGTTTTTCTTCTTTATTTTTTGAAAAAGTACTCGCCAAAATTTAAGATTACAGTTGGTGCTGTGCATTTAAATCATCTTTTAAGAGGATTGCATGCAGACAAGGATGAATTATTCTGCAAACAACTTTCTAAAAAATTTAGTATTCCTTTTTATTCTCTAAGAAAAAATGTCAAATCTTTTGCTTCAAAAGAAAAAGTATCAACTGAAGAAGCAGGTAGAATTATTCGCTATAAAGAATTTGAGAGAATAGCTTTAGAGAAAGGATTCACAAAAATAGCAACAGCACATAATTGTGATGATAATGCAGAAACGGTTTTACTAAACCTTGTTAAAGGAGCCGGTTTGCAGGGAATATCAGGAATTCCACCTTTAAGAGAAAAAATAATCAGGCCTATCCTGGTTTTAACTAAAGAAGAAATTCTTAATTATCTTAAATTTTTTAAAATAAAATACAGAACTGATATAACTAATCTTGAAGATGATTATGAAAGAAATTTTCTCCGCAACCAGGTTATTCCTTTAATAAAAAAGAGATTGAATCCTTCTCTCTCTAACACACTGTTAAAATCTTCGGAAATTTTCAGAGATATTAATAGCGTAGTTAAGAAAAAGATAGATTCAATTACAGGAAACATTATAACTAAAAAGAAAGATCATATAAGTTTATCTATAACTGAATTAAAAAAAAATGTGAAGGAATACTGGAGTGAAATCTTCAGATTTATCTTTGAAAAAGAATTTAAAACTCAAATTTCTTTTGATGATTGTAAGAAAATAATTTCTTTAATTGATAAACAAGCAGGAAAAAACATTCAGATATTTAATAAGATTAAAGTGATTAAGGAAAGAAATGAATTAATAATTCAACGAAAAAAATCTGAACCTGATCTTAAACATCTAATTATTAACAAAGGAGAAAAAATAAAAATTGATGATAAAAAACTTTCTATAATTGAAGTTGAAAAAAATGAATCCAGCTTTGGTTTTAATAAGAATATTGAGTTTATAAGCGGTGATATTACAAATAAAAATTTTATTGTAAGAAGATGGCGCCCCGGAGACAGATTTTATCCGTTTGGTATGAAAGGTTCCAAGAAAGTTTCGGATTTTTTGAATGAAAAGAAAATTTCTTCATTTAAAAAAAAGGAACAAATGATTTTATTAAATAATAACCGTATAGTTTGGGTAATTGGCTTAAGACTCGATAATCGTTTCAGGATTAATTCTTCAACAAAAAAGATTTTGGAATTATGTCTATCATAACTAATGAAGATAAAATAATTTTTGGCTCGGAAATTTTTATTCCTTATATCAGGGAGGAAAAAATTCAGGCAAGGGTAAAAGAACTTGCAGAACAGATTTCAATAGACTATAAAAATAAAACACCGGTTTTTATTGGAGTTTTAAATGGAGCATTTCTCTTTCTCGCTGATTTAATCAAGAATATTAACATTGATTGTGAAATAGACTTTTTTAAATTATCAAGTTACGGAGATGAAAAAATTTCTACAGGTAAAGTAAAGCTGTTAAAAGAGTTGAACTGTGATGTTAAAAACAGGGATATTATTATAGTTGAGGATATTGTTGATTCGGGTTTATCTATAAAATATATAGAGGAACTGTTTTCAAAATATAAACCTGCAAGCATGAAAGTAATTTCACTTCTTCTTAAGCGGGATAGCCTTAAATATAATGTTAAAATTGATTATATTGGGTTCCATGTTCCGAGTAAATTTGTAATAGGTTATGGATTGGATTATGCTCAAAAATTCAGGAATTTGCGTTCAATATATGTTTTAGAAGAATAACAAAAAATAAATTATAGATAAGAAAATATATAATCTAATATGGCTGACAAAAACAACGAAAAAAATAATCTAAAACCTCCAAAAGGAGGGGGATCAAATAAACCGGACGATAACTTCGATTGGTCAAAAATTATAAGGCTGGTTTTTGGCTGGGGTGCAGTAATTGTTGCTGCAGTAATTGTAATGCAGGTTTTCAGAACAAGTTCTGCAAATTATGTTGAGATACCTTATAACCAGTATGAAAGACTTCTTAATGAAGATAAAATTAAGAAAGCGACCATTACGAAATCGGATATAAATGATTATTATTTCAAAGCAGAATTAGATCGCAAAGAAATTGTTCAAATAAATAATAAACCTCAGGAGATTGAGCAATTTTCAGTTTATCTCCCAGAACCAATAATTAAGGATCAGGAAGCGGTCTGGAAGCAAAAAGGTATTGATTATTCTTTCGATAAAGAATCCAACGAATGGCTTAACGTACTTGTTAGTTTTGTTCCCTGGATAATTATAATTGCTGTATGGATTTTTATTATGAGAAGAATGCAGGGAACAGGCGGAGGGACACGTGGTATATTCTCTTTTGGAAAAAGCAAAGCAAAATTAATCACTCAGTCAGGATCAAGAATAACTTTTAAAGATGTTGCAGGTGCAGATGAAGCCAAAGTTGAACTCCAGGAAGTAATTGAGTTTCTGAAAGAGCCAACCAAGTTTCAAAAGCTTGGAGGTAAAATACCCAAAGGTGTTCTTTTATTAGGACCTCCTGGAACAGGTAAAACTCTTCTTGCAAGAGCAGTTGCAGGAGAAGCAGGTGTTCCTTTCTTTTCAATAAGCGGTGCCGACTTTGTTGAAATGTTTGTCGGTGTTGGCGCAAGCCGTGTAAGAGATCTTTTTGAGCAGGGGAAGAAAAATGCCCCTTGCATAATTTTTATTGATGAAATAGATGCGGTTGGAAGGCATAGAGGTGCAGGTTTAGGTGGTGGACATGATGAACGTGAACAAACTTTAAACCAGTTGCTTGTAGAAATGGATGGCTTTGAGCAAAATACCGGAGTTATAATTATTGCTGCAACCAACCGTCCTGATGTTCTCGATCCTGCTTTATTAAGGCCAGGAAGATTTGACAGGCAGATTGTTGTTGACAGACCTGATGTAAAAGGACGTGAAGGAATATTTAAAGTACACACAAGGAATATTCCTTTGGCTCCATCAGTTAAACTTGAGGTACTTGCTAAAGGTACACCGGGATTATCAGGTGCTGACCTGGCAAATCTTGTTAATGAAGCTGCTTTGCTTGCTGCAAGAAAAAATAAACCAAAAGTTGAAATGATTGATTTTGAAGAAGCAAAAGATAAAGTAATGATGGGCATGGAAAGGAAAAGCATGATTATTTCTGAAAAAGAAAAAAAGATAACCTCTTATCATGAAATTGGTCACGTTCTCGTTGCAAGAATGCTTCCGGAAGCTGATCCTGTTCATAAAGTAACTATAATACCACGCGGCAGAGCACTTGGTGTAACAAGCTATCTCCCAATTGATGAAAAGCATACATATTCAAAAGACTATCTTGAAGCTGTAATAACTTATGCATTGGGTGGAAGAGCAGCAGAAAAAATAGTGTTCAATCATTATACAACCGGTGCAGGCAATGATATTGAGAAAGCAACAAGCATTGCACGTAAAATGGTTTGCGAATGGGGAATGAGTGAAAAGCTTGGACCGTTAAGTTATGGTGCAAAAGAAGAAGAAATATTCCTTGGAAGAGAAATTCAAAAGCATAGAGACTATAGTGAAAAAACTGCAATCGAGATTGATGAGGAAAAAGAAGCCGTAACTGAGATTGTCATTCGGGATA
>CAZECH010000176.1:0-6655 GCA_964510675.1 uncultured Ignavibacteriaceae bacterium | reverse complement strand
TTTGTATCAATAATAAAATAGATTCCCGTACCGATTGAAGCGGCAGAAAGAAAAGTTAACAACCACGATTTCAAATCACTATTAAGATAAAGATGTCCTGTGCCCGGAAGAAAAATAGAACGAATAAGAGCTTGCTTTAAATTGTATTCAGAGGTTAAATCCCTCGTTGGGACATATACAGTATCGTACTTAATAATCGTAACTTGTTCCTCCTTCCCTTCTATGCTAATGAGATATTCATTCTTAACTTCATTAAAGAAAGAAATAATTTTAGGAGAAGTAAATGAGGGATCGAGTGAATATGCTGTATCAATCTTAAGTATTTCTATGAAGCTTAATCTAGCTTCGCTGTCATCCAGCAAAGCATAATGAGAAATTCCTTTCATCCTGTAAATCTCTATCAGTTCCGGATTTGAAAATTTATTTTTACTTTCCAAAAGACGTAAAGCATCATCAATAACCAGCGTATATTCAAAGTCCCTGAACTTTTGAGTTAAATTTTGCAAGCTGTCTTTATTATCCTGAGATAATGAAGAAGATATAGAAATTAACCAAAGGGTTATGAATAAAAATTTTTTCATAATGTGAGTATCTATAATTTACCGGGCAAAGTTAAAAAGATTCATCTTAACAAATGTATTCATTCGTTTCTGTTATCAAAGTTATACCTTAAAGTAATTGTTTCCTTTGCTTTAATTGTTATCTCTTCTTTTATATCCTGGTATTTAGGATTCCTGATAATCAAATTGTAATGCCCTGGTAAAAGTACAATCGGTTTCCTTAATGGTGAAGTGCTGTTATAAGTATCATTGATGAAAATTTCTCCCCAGGGATAAATTTTGCAATCAAGGAAACCAACCATTTCATTAAAATTTATTCTTATGGTTTTAAGCTCATCTTGTTTTATCTCTATTGTTTCTGTATAAACCGGAAAATCTTCATGCACTAATTTTAATTCGTATTCACCTGATTCTAATCTTATTTCATCTCTAAGAGGAGTTGTGCCTATCTTTTTATCATTGATAAATACTTCAGCCCATGGGTTCACTTCAACAAAAAGTTTGCCATAGGTAATTGTAGTAACAGGTATCTGTGTTTCTTCAAAAGGTTCTTCAACATCGGTGGTTATTAAATTATTATTTGTTATAACAGTATCTCTGTTAATATTTTCCAAGCTATCATTTAATTCTTTTTCAAGAGGTTTTATTTTTTTTGTATCGTCAAGAATAAGAGTATTCCCAACTGAGAAATAATTTTTATATATAAAGAATATTACTGCAATAAAAATAAGTGCTGATACCCAATAATAAATTGTTTTTCCTCGTTTTTTCTTTTCAGGCTCTTCAATTATTTCTTTTTTCTCTTCAATCTGAACAGTAAAGAAATTTAAAGCTTCAAGTGCAGTTTTTGTTCTTTTACTGAAATTTTTTCGCAGAAGATTATTCAATAATTCCTGTATATCTCCAGGTAAAGAAGAGATCAATTCAAGCTCTCTCTCAACTTTAAAGTTTAAAATATTATTTATTGTTTCACCGACATCTTTTCCAATGAAAGGATTAATTCCTGTAAACAATTCATAAATAACAATGCCAGAAGAGAAAAGATCTGTCTGCGGAGTAAGTTCTTCTCCCCTGATTTGTTCCGGCGACATATAACCCGGAGTTCCTACAATCGAAGATTTATGAGTAAGAAAATTTTCATCTCTGCCTAAAGCTAATCCAAAATCTGCAATCTTTAATTCAAGTTTTGGATTTACAAGAATGTTTTCAGGCTTAATATCTCTGTGTATTATTCCATTTTGATGAGCAACATTAAGTGCATTAAAAAGTTGAATACTGAGGCCAATCTTTTCTTCATTGGATAGACTATTATTCTTAATAATTGTCCGAAGATTTTTCCCTTCAAAGTATTCAAAGGAGATGTAGAAAAGATTTCCGGTTGTTCCAAAATCAAGAACCTTTATTATATTTTTATGATCAAGATGCGCAAGTATTTTGGCTTCTCTTTTAAACCTTTCAAGAAAAGTTTTATCAGGAATCTCATCTGTAGAAAGGGTTTTGAGTATTATTCTTTTTCCAAGATAAATATGATTTGCTAAATAAACTGAAGTGTGCTGATCTTTTTTTAGAGTATCAATAATCTCAAATCTGTCAAACAAGATTTTTGGAAAAGTTTCCGGCATATTTTATTTGATGTTCATCTCTTTAAGCTTAAGTTGAACCCATCTTACGGAAACACCAAGAGATTTTGCTGTTGCCGTTCTGTTGCCATCAAACATTTTTAATCTTTTAAGAAGAAGAACCTTTTCAAATTCAACAAGAGTACCGGTGAAATTGGAATCGTCTGAATCTTCATCAAGCGCAATGTGTTCGGTAAGAAGTTTATCGCCATCGCATAGTATTAAAGCTCTCTGAATAACATTCTCAAGCTGCCGAACATTTCCCGGCCAACTATATTCTTCAAGTATTCTCATTGTCTTTGGATCTATATTAATATTTTGATCGGAGAATTTCCGGATGAAATGATATGCAAGTAATGGAATGTCCCCAATTCTTTCCCGTAAAGGCGGAATCTTAATTGGAAAAACATTCAGCCTGTAAAAAAGATCCTCACGGAATCTGTCTTCTTTTACAAGCTGCTTAAGATCTTTATTTGTTGCAGCAATAACTCTTACGTCAATCTCGATTACTTTTGTATCGCCTAAACGCATTATTTCTTTACTCTGCAAAACACGTAACATTTTTGCCTGTAAAGCCATAGAAATATCAGCAATCTCATCTAGAAAGAAAGTACCGCCGCTTGCAACTTCAAATAATCCTTTTTTATCTGAGTTTGCACCAGTGAATGCCCCTTTCTTGAAACCGAATAATTCACTTTCAAGAAGAGTGTCTGGAATTGATCCGCAAAATTGTGCAAGGTAGGGTTTATCTTTTCTATCACTTAAATAATGAACGGCTTTTGCAATTAATTCTTTCCCTGTTCCGCTTTCACCAAGAAGTAAAACTGTAGCATCTGTTTTTGCAACTTTATTTATTAGAAGGGCAAGCCTCTGTATGACCTGGCTTTCACCGATAAGTTCGGGTATTTTCTTTTCCGATTCTATCCGGTTACGTAAAATCAGATTTTCTTTCTCCAGGTTCTCAAGCTTGCTGATCTTATCAAGTGTAAGAGAAACCATATTTGAAAAGAAATCAAGAAAGACAAGATTCTCTTCATTAAATTCTTTTCTGTTCATCCTGCTGTCAACCAAAACAACTCCCCAGATCCTTCCATCTTTCAATATTGGAACACCAAGTACAGATTTAATATTTTGCAGCTGCACACTTTGAAATTGGGAAACACTCGGATCACTTTGAACATCATGATATAAACAGGGCTGCTGTGTTTCAATTACTTTTTGAAGAATTCCTGATGAAAAAGCCGAAAGATCAACTATGTTTTCTCTCTGAACATTTCGTGCAGCAATAATGCTTAAGTTTTTCCTGAGATCATCATATTTAACAAAAAGGCCTCTTTCAGCATTTACAACTTCAATTACTAAATCAAGAGTTTCAATTATTAATGTATCGGTGTAATTTACAGAATTGAGTTTCTGGCTGATATGATATAGAGTATCAAACTGTTCCTTAGAGATTAACCGTATTCTTTCTATTCTATCTTGTTCCTGAAGATTCATTTTTACACGGAGATATTTGTTGTAAAGATAATAAAAAATTATTACGGAATGTGGAAGGCAGCCGGTTTTGACCTTGACCGGTTTTGAAACTGGTCTACTATCCAGATAACCCAATTGTAATTGCCGGGAGACAAACTGGAGGACATAGTATAAGAGGTAGAATCTGATGGTATTCCTGTTTTTGAATGAACAAGCTGCTGATCATTTGTAAAAACTTCAATTGAGTGAGTAAAATTATAGCCTGCATCAAATTTATTCCAAAGAAATGTAACAGGTTGAGCTGAGATTGTCGAATCATTTGATGGCTGAAGCCCTGTGACCTCATTTTTAATGACTCTTGTTGCTATTTCATTCCCGATAATAAATTCATTGCCGAATCTGTCTTCAGTCAAGATAAAAAATTCCAAACCAATTATTTGTTCAATATCTGCAACATTCAATTCTTGTTGACTAATAGATAGTTGGTAATTTTCTTCGCCTGAATTATATGACAATAACTTCCGCAGGTTTAGAGATGGATTATAAATCAAAAAGTCAATAACATCTCCATCATGATCTGTAATCCAGGCTTTTACATTTAACTCATATCTTGGAGTTGAAGATTGATTGATTACAACAGTATAAAGAGACATGGTATCAAGAACCGGTACTCTATTAAAAAAAACCTGAGTAAAAAATCTTTTGGAGGAACCCCAAACAACTTCTAAAGTATCAGACTTATATCCTGTCTTTGAAAAGATTATGTTGCCGTCTTTTATCGGAATGTTATATAATCTAAATCTTCCATTAGCATCGGTACCGGTTAACAAATTTGCATTTTGCCATACTACGCTTACGTTGTCAATCCCTACAGATGGAATTCCAACTGACTGCACTACTCCTTCCAAAGTACCATAACTATAATCCGGATTTAAAGGATCTAAAGGATTTGTCCTTGGAGCTTTGCAGGAAATTCCACTTAAAATAATTATTAGAGAAAGACTAATTTTAATATGCAACCGTAAATTTTTCAGATTCATAGCAGAAGATTAATACAATTTATTTTGAAAAAAATACATTTAACTTATCTATCTCATTATCATATATATTCTAAAATAACTAAATAATTTGTTCTGAGAAAAGTAAAAAATCTTTTATAAGATTGTTAACAGAAATTATTCAATATCCCTCTTATCGGTCGGAACAGAAATAATACCTTCAATATTATTATTGTTTACAATTACAGCACTTAGCTTATTACCGGAATAAGCAGATGTATCAACATATACTACATTATTAATTTTATGATGATTAACTTCACGCTGACGTGTATGGCCAACAACCTGCAGTTTACCAAGATTCATAAGAGAATCCCTATTCCAGAGAATACCATGCTCGTTCATCATATTCAATCTCATTACCTGGTTTATTTGTTCTGTATTTTCAAGTACCTTTTTTGGAAGTCGCGATTTATAGTAAGTTGAAATACCTGCATGGCAAATAAAACAATCAGGCAAATCATAAAATAGCGGAGCTTTAATTATATGTTCCAAGTGCTTGTACATTTCTTCAATTCTGTTGGAATAAGAGTTAGTCGTAGTTTCCGAACCATTGTAAGTCCATATTCTTCCCATTTCACTTCCCGGGTAATGGATGAAATGATAAAACATATAATCATGGTTTCCGGGAGTAAATTTAATATTCTCAGATAATATAAAATCAACTGCTTCATAATTGAAGTTCCCCCTATCCACTAAATCTCCAACACTGTAAAGATCAATTGACGGGAACTTATACCGTATTTTTGAAACTAGCTCTACAAGAGTATGATAACATCCATGAATATCTCCAATAACACTAACCATTTACTTCCCGAATATTTTATTAAAACTAAGATAGGCATTTGTGTATAACCCCACTATGATTTCTTTCAAATGAAAATCCCCTCTCAATCAATTGTTTGAAAAAATTCTCAATTTTCTAAATTCAACTTTGAAAATATTTGCAATCGCTTCATTAGAGCAAAAACCCTGGTAAGTACAAACGCCTTTTGCAAGACCAGCATCTCCCATTAAAGCATTAGCCAAACTGTTCTCAGCAATGTTTAAAATATATCCTGATGCAGAATTGTTCAAACCATAACTTGCTGTTCTGGAAACTAGTGACGGCATATTCGGGACACAATAATGAATAACGTCATGAACTAAAAATACAGGATCAGAAATTGAAGTCAGTCTGCTTGTTTCAATGCAGCCTCCCTGGTCAATTGATACATCAACAATTACTGCACCTTTTTTCATTTGCTTTACCATTTCCTCTGTTACAAGATGAGGGGCCTTTTCACCTTTAATAAGTACGGAGCCGATTAAAACATCAGCAAATTTTACTCCACGTGAAATAGTATATGGATTAGCCATAACCGTAGTAATTCTCTTTTTGAAATCGGATTCAATCTTCCTGAGTCTGGATAAATCTTTATCAAGCACAATAACCTGCGCACCTCTTCCAATAGCAGCTCTTGCAGCAGTAGTACCAACTACTCCTGCCCCAATAATTACAACAGCAGCCTGGGCAATGCCGGGAATTCCACCAAGTAAAACTCCCCTTCCTCCTTTGTTAAAACTTTCAAGATATCTCTCAGCACATTGAATTGCCAATTGTCCGGCAATTTCACTCATAGAATGAAGTATAGGAAGTATTCCGTCTTTTTCTATTAATTCATAACTGATAGCATTAATTTTTTTTCTCAAAAGTTCAGTTATAATTTTCTTATTACCCACTGCGAGATGTAAAAAAGAAAATACAGTCTGGTTTTCCTGTAGAAGATCAACTTCTTTTTCAGTTAAAGGAGCGACTTTAATTATTACATCGGAAAGTTTATAAACTTCTTCCTGGCTAAATACAATTGTACCACCTGTTTTGATAAAATCATCATCACTAAAATTTCTTCCCATGCCGGCTTCTGTTTTTATAAAAACAGTGTGTCCTATTCTTGATAAT
>CAZECH010000175.1:0-6662 GCA_964510675.1 uncultured Ignavibacteriaceae bacterium | reverse complement strand
CATTTAAAGGCTCTTTTACAGATTGGATGTAACCAACAACATTTTTATAAAGATCTGATGATTTTAAATTATCAACTTCTAAAGATCCAACAATTGCATTTGTGTCTCCATCTTTATTAATAATTAAAGCAGATGGCCATGTGAAATTCACTCCTGCAATCATATCAAGAATCGGGTCTATAGTTGTAGAACTTTCTCTTACAAAAGTAAGCCAGGTATCAATATCTTTTTCAGTCAGTATTTTAACTGCCTGGTCAATTTTTTCTTTTACAAGCCGAACGGACATTTTATCACCCTTATTAAATTTTAATTAAACACTTGTTTAATTTATCCTTCCTCTTAAAGTGAAACAAGCACTTTATCGGAAAGATTTATCGCGAAAACGAAACAATTCACGTTCCTAAGTTTATTAAATCTTACAAATCGGGTAAGTTTTTAAGAGGTTTAATTTTTAATTTTAATTAGAAGTTAATAGTAAGAAGGAAGAAACTACTCAAATAATGTTAGAATCTTCCGAATGTTTAAAAGGGGATAAAAGAATTGCTAATAATCTTTCTTAGTTCTCATTTCTTTGTCTAAAGCTATTTTCTTATTTTTAATAAATTTATTTTAATCCGAATCAATTATGATTAAGAGAGTAATAATAGCATTAAGCGGAGGGATGGACAGTTGCGTTACTGCTGCAATTGCAAAGCAAGAATATGATGAGCTTTTTGCTCTTCATGCAAATTACGGGCAGAGAACTCAAAACAGAGAGCTTAAAGCATATAATGAAGTGACAGATTACTACGGAATAAAAAAGAAATTAGTTGTGAATCTAAATCATCTTGTTGAGATCGGTGGTTCTTCTTTAACAGATAAAAATATTGAGGTAAGTGAAGCCGACCTTTCAAATAAAGATAATTTGCCTACCGGAAAGCAGGTTCCGACTTCTTATGTCCCTTTCAGGAATTCTAATATTTTATCTGCTTGTGTAAGCTGGGCTGAGGTAATTAATGCTGAAGCAATTTTTATCGGAGCGGTTTATGAAGATTCATCGGGTTATCCTGATTGCAGACCTGAGTTTTATAAAGCCTTTGAAAAAGTAATTGATATCGGAACAAAACCATCAACCAAAATTAAAATTTTAACACCTGTAATTAATTTTTCAAAGGATGAAATTGTTAAAAAAGGAATTGAGCTGAACGCCCCTTTACATCTTACCTGGTCTTGTTATAAGGATGAAGAAATCGCATGCGGTGTTTGCGATAGCTGCGCTTTGAGATTACGCGGGTTTCAAAAAGCAGGAATTGAAGATCCTATAGAGTATAGAGTAAGACCAAATTATGGGTATACAGGTATAAAGATATAGGGCATATGGATATATTTAAATTTTTTACCATTATAGCATATTCCTTATAATATTATTTTAAGAAAGACTGATTAAAAAGAAAAATATGGCTGATAAAAAGTTATTAGAAGTATTTAAAAACGCTTATCCGGAAAGAGATTACAAAATAATTCACAAAGCACCTGAATTCACATCGGTTTGCCCGAAGACAGGACAACCAGATTTTGGTGTTATCACGGTTGAATATATTCCCGATAAGTTGTGCATTGAATTGAAGTCATTAAAACTTTACCTTAACTCTTACCGGAATGATGGAATATTTTATGAGAGTGTTACAAATATGATCCTTGATGATCTTGCCGATGCATGTAAACCTCGTTATATGCTTATTACAGCAGAGTTCAATGTACGTGGTGGAATATCTTCCATTATAGAAGCAGAATATGTTAAAGATGATTTTATGAAAGCATAAAAAAATGACAGGTTTAATTAATCCAAAAGAAGATTTTTTAAAAAGAAGAGATCACCTGTTCCAGGACGTCTTGAAAAATACCAGTAATCTGAAATTCAGCATGGAATACAGCCTCCTGGTTGAAGAATTTATAAGAACTGTTACACCAGATAAAAATTATAATTTTGCTCTGGCATCTGCGGGTAGTTTCAGCCGCAGAGAACTTTCTCCATATTCTGATATAGACCTGATGTTCATTAACGAAAATGTTGAGGGTAATGAAACCGATATCTCTGAAATTCTTACAAGACTCTGGGATTATGGGATTGAAGTTTCTCATACTGTAAGGGATTATACTGATCTGGCAAAATATCTTGAAGATGATCTTCACACATTTACGCAGTTTATAGAAACACGTTTTCTTCTCGGCTCGGAAAAAATATACAAAACATGGAATGATTTGCTTTTTGAATTAATAACAGACGACGTGAAAATGGATTTGATTAAAAGACTTGCAAGCGATACTAAAAGCAGGTATGAAAAGTACGGCGACACACCTAAAATGCTTGAACCCAACATCAAGCTATCTGCAGGTGGTTTAAGAGATTTCCAAACAATTGAATGGATGTATATTCTGAAGGATAAGGTTATTCTTAATAAGCAGAATGAAGTTACACAAGCTGAAATTTTTATTAAGCAGATGGGTGAAAGTGGTTATGCTTCTTCAAAGGAATGTGACGATCTTTTTAAGAGTTATGATTTTATTGTTTCTTTAAGAAATATTCTTCACATCTTTTCAAACCAAAAAAATGACAGACTTGAATTTAATGCGCAAACAAAAATTGCAGAGTTATATAATAGTCACAGGAATCCTCTTTCAGCATTAATGCAAAAATATTTTGCAGCTGCAACAATGATTAACCGGTTTTCAAAATCTGTTTCCAGGAAATTCCTTGAAGAATTTATTAGCCCTTTACCGGATTCCCTTTCAATCGAACTTGATGAATACTTTTCACTAAAAGGGAAAATAATTTATTATCAAGGACCCGGTACTTTTAAATTATCTGATATTATAAGAGCATTCTACTACAGGGGATTGTATGGGGCTCACCTTGATGATAATCTCCGGGCCCAGATTATAGAAACTGCAGACATACATGCAAATGAAAGGCACCAGGAAGCAGAATCTTCCGTATTCTTCAGAGAAATAATGAAACTCCCAAGAAATGTTGGCAATACATTAACAGTAATGAATGAGCTGGGAGTTCTTGCTGCATTTATGCCGGAATTCCGCGAGCTTGTTGGTTTTCTTCAGCACGGCGTTTACCATTGCTACACGGCAGATGAACATACGCTTGTTACAATACAAAATGTTGAGAAGCTTGAAAAAGATACATCTACATTAGGAAAAATTTATAGTAGTCTTAAAGATAGGCAAATCCTCTACCTTGCTCTTCTTTTTCATGATATAGCCAAACCAATCAATATTCCCGGCCACGAAATAATTGGTTCCGAAATGGCTTCATCAATTATGCACAGGCTTGGTTACAGCGAAGAAGAAATTGACCAGGTTACATTCCTTGTAAAAAATCATCTTAAGATGGAACAAGTTGCTTTCAGAAGAAACCTGAGTGACCCGGATACGCTTAATAGTTTTACTTCTAAATTTAATTCAGTAAGGGATCTTGATTACCTTTATCTTATAACTTATGCTGATCTGTCTGCCGTTAATCCCGCAGTCTGGACATCATGGAAAAGCGAACTTCTTGCAGAATTGTACCTTAAAACAAAAGCTATGCTTGAAGAACAGGTAACCGGTGAAGAACTTTTAATGAGCAGCACTTATGTTTTACCAAAAGAAATTACAAAGCACTCTGAATTTATTTCGGAATCCCATGTTCAGGAACATATGGATTCAATTAATGATATTGCTTATGCGCATCATTTTTCTGAAGCAGAAATTGCAAAACATATAGAAGAAATTCAAAAGGGAACAAAGATCTCAACATTATTTAATGAACTCCCTAATTTTACAAACATAACCGTAATAACTAAAGATTTCCCTTCGCTTCTTTCAAGACTTTGCGGTGTTCTTTCCATAAATGATGCAAACATTCATGATGCAAAAATCTTTACAAGAAAAGACAGCATCATCATTGATACTTTTAATGTTACAGATTTCAGAACACATAAAAAAATTGAGCCGGAGAGATACCAAAAAATCATGGATGATTTTTTTGCCGTTACATCTGGTTTGCTCGAGTTAAGCCAGGAGTTTGCAAAGATGAAAAGCAGGTGGTGGAGAATTGAAAACAAGTTCTTTAAAAGATCAGGAAAGGTTAAAATAACTTTTGAGAATCATGAGAAGTACACAATAATTGACGTGTTTTCGCCTGACAGGCTGGGCTTTCTTTACCAGGTTACCAGAAAGATGAATGATCTTGGATTGAAT
Organism: uncultured Ignavibacteriaceae bacterium; assembly: GCA_964510675.1. Classification (GTDB taxonomy): domain Bacteria; phylum Bacteroidota; class Ignavibacteria; order Ignavibacteriales; family Ignavibacteriaceae; genus RBG-16-34-14. The sequence continues at coordinate 2,429 of CAZECH010000175.1, read as the reverse complement.
ATCTATTTTGCTAAGATATCAACAAAAGGAGATGATATTGTTGACTCGTTTTACGTGCTTGACAGAACCGGGAAAAAAATCTCACCTAATGATTATGAGCTTATCGTAACTGAACTTACAAGTACTATTAACCAGATTTTATAGGATGAAATTTGAATTTGGATAAAAACAAACCAATTGGTGTTTTTGATTCGGGAATTGGCGGATTAACTGTTGTAAAAAGGTTTTTATCATTTCTTCCTAATGAAAACATTATTTACTTTGGCGATACAGCAAGAGTGCCCTACGGTTCAAAATCAAACTCAACAGTGATTGAATATTCTATCCAGGACGCAAAATTCCTGATAAGCAAAAATGTAAAAGCAATTGTTATTGCCTGCAATACTGCTTCATCAATTGCAATCGAAGAATTAAGAAAAGCATTTGATGTGCCGGTAATAGGAATGATTGGAGCAGGTTCAAAAGCTGCAATTCTTCTAACAAAAAATAAAAGAGTTGGCGTGATTGGAACGCGAGCTACTATAAGCAACAATGCTTATTCTAAAAGAATAAAATTTATTGATCCTTCAATTGAAGTTTTTGAAAAAGCCTGTCCTTTGTTTGTTCCTCTTGCAGAAGAAGGCTGGATAAACCACAATGCTACTTATCAAATAGCAGAAGAATATCTGAAAGAACTTAGAGAAAAAGGGATTGATACGCTTGTTCTTGGTTGTACACATTACCCGATTTTATCTGAAGTGATACAAAAAGTAATTGGTGTTACCGTAAAATTAATTGATTCGGGAATTGCATCTGCCGAGGTTGTTAAAGTAGAACTGGTTAAAAACGATTTACTTACCGAAAGTAAAACTAAGGGACAATCAGAATTTTACGTGAGTGATATCCCAACGAAGTTTAAAGAAATAGCGGAATTATTTTTAGGTATGCCGGTAAATGACATTCATAAAGTGGAACTGGAAACTCTAACTGTTTAATCTATCCCCTTATTTTATCAAGAAGATCATTCAGCAAATCTAATTCTTCACTTTTAAGATTTTTCAATAAGTCTTCCGCTTCTTTTTCTTTTTCATCAATTTTTTCAAGAAGAGCAAGTCCCTCATTTGTAATCACAACATCTACATTTCTCCTGTCTTTATCACAAAGCTTTCTATCAACAAAACCTTTTGCTCTTAATTTTTCTACAAGACGGGAAGCATCGGACATCTTATCCAGCATTCTTTCTTTAAGGAGTTTTACAGTAGCAGGTTTTGGATACTGTCCGCGGAGTATTCTTAAAATATTAAACTGCTGAACCGTTAACCCGAAAGGTTTAATAAAATTAAATTGTTTTTCATACAGCCAGTTAAAAGTGTATATAATATTTACTATTGTCTTGTGGTTTTTACTTTTAAACTTTGGTTGGAAAATTTCCTTTTCGATATTCATATAATCCTGTTAGTGTTCAATCAAAAATTACAAAATCTTTTAACATAAAATCAAAATATATGCAGGATTGGAATGAACCAATCCTGCCTGGCTATATTGTTACACTGCTTCCTTTACTAGCTGTACATTACAAACCATTTCAACTTCAGATCCAACAACAGCACCACCTGCTTCTATAAGTGAGTTCCATTTTAAATTATAATCAAACCGGTTAACTGTTCCTGTAATTTTAAAACCAACTTTTTGATTGCCGTAATTATCTAATATAGCACCGCCATATAAAACATCAAGCTCAACCTGTTTTGTAACATCACGAATTGTAAGATCACCTACCAGCTTATATTTTTTATCACCAACTTTTTTCATTGATTTACTTTTAAATTTTAGCTGGGGATATTTTTCAGCATTAAAGAAATCGTCTGATCTTAAATGATTATCTCTTTTTTCATTATCTGTATCAATGCTTTTTGTTTCTATAGTAAATTCGATTTCAGCATCTGAGAAATCTTCACCTTCAGTTTTTACTGTTCCGTCAAATGCTCTGAAATTACCTGTTACCTCAGAAATAACCAGATGAGTTACATTGAATTTTACATTAGAGTGGTCCTTATCGAATTTCCAGGCTGTAGTTTGTGAAAATGAAGTGACTGAAAAAAATACGATTGCTAAAAATGTTCTAAACATTTGTCATTCCTTTCTTTTACTAAATAAGATACAGAGTAAATATATGGATTAACATTTAATGTTGCAACACATATTATTTCAAATCACACTATTTCAAATTTCAAGATATGCTTCTATCTATATATAATTAGCATTATTGATTTGAGAATGTAGGAAAAGTTGGAAAACACTTAGAGGCTATCTCAAAATTAAGTTAGGATTACCTTTTTAAAGAAATGACAAGGTAATCTCTAATGAAACGACCTCATATCTTTAAACAGAAAAGGAATTATTTATCTTCTATCCTTTTAATTGAAAATGTACCTTCTATATCAACAGGT
>CAZECH010000174.1:0-6689 GCA_964510675.1 uncultured Ignavibacteriaceae bacterium | reverse complement strand
TGTTTGCAAATGGTAAAGCTTCCTCTGAAAGAGAATCTAAAACGGTGCCTCGTAATGTTCCTGTTTCTTGTGCATTACTTTGGCTTGGAAGGAATAAAAATATGAATAACAGAATTAGAAGACAATGAATAGTTTTAACAAACATTATTTCAGGGTAAATTCTATAAAGAGTAAATACAACTGTGAATCAATTGTTGGTCTTACTGATTCACAACAGTCAATTGCTCAATAAAAGTTTCCCAAACATAATTTGATTAGTTATAAGATACAATATTTTAATCAGCTAGATATTATTATAAAAATTGAATGAATAGGTTGAAACCCTCCTGAATTTATTACAGTGTATTTATTTAATTAATCAGTTGGTTTAATAACTGCATTTTTATTTATTTTAAATCCTGTTTAATTACCTTAGTCTTTAAAGGATTTAATATGAAGAACCGCATTTTAATTTTTACATTCAGCTTATTATTTATAACTGTTTTTTCAGGTACAACTTCGTTCCTTCCTGAAGAGGGAATGTTTCCTTTGAGCGAAATTCACAAACTTAATCTTAACGAAGCAGGTTTAAAGATAAGTGTTGATGAAGTTTATAATCCTGATGGAATTAGTATTGTTGATGCACTCGTTAATATTGGCGGATGCAGCGGTTCATTTGTTTCCGAAGAAGGTTTGATAATTACAAATCATCATTGTGTGTTTGGTTCTGTGCAAAGGGTAAGCACACTTGAAAATAATTTTATTGAAAACGGATTTCTTGCAAAGACAAGAGAAGAAGAAATTCCTGCTGAAGGACTTACCTGCCGGATAACCGAATCTTATGAAGATGTTTCTGAAATCATACTTAAAGCTGCTAATGATGCAGGTGATATTTCTAATAGGACAGAATTAATTGAAAGGAAAATAAAAGAGATTGTTAAGGAAGAAGAAGAAAAAGATTCTACAATTCAGGCAGTAGTTTCGGAAATGTTCACCGGACATTCTTATGTTCTCTTCCGTTATAAAATTATAAATGATGTTCGCCTCGTTTATGTTCCACCAAGAAATATTGGCGAGTTTGGCGGCGAATCCGATAATTGGGTTTGGCCAAGGCATACTGGTGATTTTTCTTTTGTCCGTGCTTATGTTGCTCTGGATGGAACACCTGCTGAATATTCTCCGGAGAATGTTCCATTTAAACCAAAGAGATTTCTGAAAGTAAATCCAAATGGTATTAAAGAAGATGATTTTGTTTTCGTTATGGGATACCCTGGTAGAACATTTAAGCATCAGCCTCATTTTTTCCTTCAGTATCAAAAAAATTTTCAGCTTCCATATATTTCTGAATTGTATAGATGGATGATAAATACTTATGAAGAGAAGGGCAGCAGCGATCCTGAATTTGCACTAAAGATTTCTTCGCGAATTAAAAGTTTAGCAAACGTGGAGAAAAATTATAGCAGTAAAATCCAGGGGATTGAAAGATTGAACCTCATTGGCAAAAAGAAAGAAGAGGATAAACAACTTGATGATTTTATTAAATCAAAGAATGAATTGAATCCTAAATATGGAAATACAATAAGTGAAATTGAGGAAGTGTATAATGATTTTTTCAAATCCGGTAGACTTCCATTAATGTTCACAATAATAAAACGGTATTCTGTTGTTTACAGGATTGCGGAAATTCTTGTTGAAAAAAAAATTGAAATGAAAAAACCTGAGAATGAGCGCAAATCTCTTTATACCGAAAAGGGACAAGAAAATCTTGATAAAATAATTATTAACTTATTTAAAGATTTTTATCAGGATGTTGATAAAAAATATTTTGTTAAAGTTTTATCCGATGCTGCTAAATTCCCGGAAACTTCGGGAATGGAAATATTTACGAAACTGGATGAAAATTATTTAAATGAAGTTTATGATGAAACAATTCTTTTTGATGAAAATAATTACAAAGAGATCATTAAATATTCCGAAGATGAGCTTGAATCTGTTAATGATCCGCTTCTTGAATTAGTTCAGAAACTTAAAGAAGTAAATGAATCTGAGATAAAAAGAAGTGATCTCAGGGAAAGCAAACTTAATATTCTCCTTCCAAAATATATGGAAGCAAAAAGATTGTGGTTTTCAAAAGATTTTATTCCGGATGCAAACAACACATTGCGTTTAACTTATGGAAATGTTAAAGGTTACTCTCCAGCCGATGCGACTTACTATTCTCCCATAACAACTTTAAGAGGAGTTATAGAGAAAGGTAAAGAAAACGGAGATTTCGAGATCAATAAAAAACTGCTTGAGCTTTACAATAAAAATGATCTTGGACAATTTAAAGATGAAAAGTTAAATGATGTTCCTGTTGCTATTTTGTATAACACAGATACAAGTGGCGGTAATTCCGGTAGCCCTGTTCTCGATGCTTACGGTCAGCTTGTTGGTGTTAATTTTGATAGGGCTTATGAAGCAACAATAAATGATTTTTCCTGGAGTGATGTTTATTCAAGATCAATTGGTGTTGATATACGTTATGTTTTGTTCATAACTCAAAAAGTTGGCGGGGCTGATTTTCTTTTAAAAGAAATGGGAGTTTTGTAAAGATTGGTTCATCCTAAAATTAATATTTAAGATAACAGCTTTTTCCCTAGGATGGAATATTTTCTTCCAAAACCAGCAAACCGGTAAAAATTACCATAATTATCTTACTATCAGATTTTGTTTATATGGTTCCATATAACCAATATAAGAAAAGATCAATTTATCTATTCGGAAAATATTAGTTGTTGACTTGCGGTTATTTACTAAACTCATAAAATTTTTTTTGAAAAGTTGGTAAAATCAACTTAATTCTAAAAAGTAAATAGTGTATCAGAATGGCATTGAACATGAAGTAATATAAAACTGTTGAACCTTTTAATGCAATTAATAGAATTTTTGCAAGCGGTCAATCAGGAATTTTTTTCATCATAGAAGATTTTAGTATCGGAGGCATAAATGGATCTTCGTAAAATTGCTTTTCTTGAAACATATACTTTAGAAAATGATGCAGGGATAATGGGAGCTATACTTGTAACAGATTCAGATACAAAACCACTCGAATTCAGAGTGACGGCTCCAATCAAACCTACAAACTTTCAGAAAACATTATATGGCGATGTATTGTTGGAACATATTTTAACAGAACTTGTTTCTGTTCCATTACTTAATGCTATTAACGAGGAAATAGATCTCATCCTTGTGCGAGATTCTTTATTCCTTGGTGTTAATGAGAAGCAGGGAGTGCGTGTAGTTAGAGTTCTTAGTGAAGATGAAGGACATTCCAAAGTTGGAAAAACGGTACAAGAACTTGCATCCTCAAACGGAAGCCCGAAAACATATGTTGAAACAGGCAAGAAAAATGAATCCGAACTGCCGGAAATAAAAGCTAAGCTTAGTTTCATATCAGAACATAGAAACCTGATCGAACCATTCGACAGACTGAAGATAGCCTGTGAACAAGTCCATCTTCAGAAAACAGGCGAATAAACCCACCGACGGTGGATAAATTGAATGATAAAATCAATCAGGAAAAAGGTCGCTTCAACTGTTTCAGAAATTGAACTAACTGAAAACTTTGCCTGGGGAAAGTGGCTTAAAGAACCTTCCATTATAGAACACAGAGTTGAAAGCTTCCAATCTTCAATTATTGATACAAACCATATTAATTCCTGGTTGGAAAAAACAACTCAGCAAAAACAGAAATTCGATTTTAAAGAAGTCTACGTTTTTCCTGAATTAAAAAATCTCTTCCCTAAAAAAGTAAAAACCAATACAGTCTTTTTTGGTATCGGCAAAACCGAAGTTGTAAAAATAAACCTGATGGACAGAGAGTTTGCTGTTAAGCATAAACCTAATGAGATAAATTTCCGTCCTAAGGTTGGAAAACTTAAAGAGGTTAATTGGAAGATTGGTCAATCAACCATTAAAGATTGTCAATGGGAATTAACACCTAAAGTACTGAAGATTGATTTATTAAAAGCTGAATCAATGACAGGCGAAAAATTTAAAGGGAAGAATTCAAACATAGAATTTGAAACAATTGCAGTACCTCCTAAAATTTATAAAGTAAAGATTGTTGGCTTAGATAAAATTAAACTTGCGAAAATTTATTTTCTTAAAAACATCAGTCTGCATGAAGTCAGACTATTAAGAGAATCCCTAAGGCTCTTTTCAAAACCTGACATCCAGCAAGAGGAGTTAAAATATTTTAACTGGCCTAAAGAATCTGAACTTGCAATACTGTCAAAACCAATTGTGGAAGAAATTAAAAAAGAAGAAATTTCTCTACCTTTAAATGAAATTGTAGCTAAAGCAGAACCTGAATTAATTCATCAGGAAAAAGCTGTTAAAGAAGTTGTGCAAAAAGACAAGCCAGTTATTGAGGATCCGGTCAAGGAAGAATTTATTAATAAAGAACCGGTTAAAGAAGAGTTCAAAAAAGAAAAACCAATCGAAAAAGAACCTGTTAAAGAAGAAATTCCTGTAATAGTTAGTGAGCAAGCTAATGCAAAAGAACCGGAAGAAATTGAAGAACCGGATGAATCTGAAGAAGAAGAAAGCGAAACAGAAAATGAGTTTGAGTCTTTATATTATTTCCAGGAAACAGGAGCGGAATTTTTATTAGACAGCAAACGTGCTTTATTAACAGATGAAATCGGGCTTGGCAAAACTGTTCAGGCGGTTGTGGCTTTAAAGAATCTTTTTATAAATAATAAAATTAAATCGGCCATCATTGTTTGTGATCAGTCTGAAATAGGAACCTGGGGTAAAATAGCAGGAGAAGTTGATGGATGGATTGGACATCTTCATCATAGAGCACCGGAATTGAAAGTGCGGATTATTGATGGAACTCCACAGGAAAGAAATGTGAAATGGGAAAATCTGTCCGATGTTATGGTTGTATCCTATGATTCATTTTTCTTTGATATTGAAGAAAATATTACTGACCTCAAAGGACTGAAAAAAGTTAATTGCATTATCTTAGATGAAGTTCAAAACCTACTGAACAATAAGTATTACAACGTTGATGGACTTTCAAAAATATTAAATCCAAAGTACCTCTGGAATTTAAGTAGCTATCCTGAAGAAGCAATTAAGGAAAGCATAAGTACAGTTTTTAAAGAAAAGCTAGCTATTAAAAATTATCTTGGCAGGTCTAAAAAAGATGTTGAAGGTGAAATTCCCGAGATTACTTGGCAGAATAAATGGTTAACTTTAGATGAAGAACAGGTTGAAGATTATAATGAAGCTTTTAATACTGCAAAAGAAAAAGTTCAATGGTTCCTTGAGTCGGGAAATCCGTTAAGATTTAATGCAAATGTCTTCACTCTACTTCATCAGCTTAAACAGGTTTGTAACTTCTCTGAGAAAAAGGGGAAGAGCCGGAAAACAAAAGAACTGCTCAGGCAGGTCAGCTCAATTGCAAAGCACAATAAAAAAGTAGTCGTCTTTTCACAGTATGATAAATCCGGTACTAAAAAGATCGAAGAACTATTTAAGAAAAACGGGATTAAATTCCTTTCTTATGCCCCTGGAATGTCAACTAAGGATATGGAAACTGTTCTTAAGAATTTCAACAGCAATACTTCTATAACAGCTCTTGTTACCGGTGTAAAGCAGTCCAAAATAAAAATACCGGGAGAAATTCCTTATGTCATTCATTTTGATATCTGGTGGAATCCAACTTCTCTCTGGCAGACAGAAGATGCGATAGTTAGTTCTTCCAGTGGAGGACACAAAGAGAAACTGAATGTTTACTCCTACCTGATGAAAGGTACCGTTGAAGAAAGAATTCATTCACTTCTTTATAAGAAAGGTTTTCTTAATAAGCACATTATGGAAACCATGAATCCGGATGTGATTGCTGAGATGATTACTAATCCTGAGTGGCTTGAAATATTTGATATGCCTGATGAGGAATTTAAGCAAAGATATGAAAAAGGACTGCTTGATATAGAACAGAGAATTGATAAATACTCATTGAGTGAATTTATGGTAAGGGGCAAAAACTTCTTTACAAAGCTTGGCTATAAGAATCTCGATGTTATAGAAAACAAAGGCTCAGATTCATTTGATGTAAGAGGAATTTTTAAGAAAGCAAAATTTGACCAGCAGATGAGTGCAAGATTTCTTTTGAAAGAAGTTGTAACCGAAGATGAAGCCAAAGGGCATCTTATCGAACTGAAAGAGAAAACAAATAACGGCAAGTATTTTCTAATTACACGGGGTACATTTGAAGGTGATGAAGTTCTGCATTCCAATGAAGCATTAATTGACCGCAGTTCGCTTAGCAAATATTTCTACCAGTTTATAATAGTATAATACCCGCCATAATTCCAAAAAATTTAACTTCAATTTATACCAAATAAGTATATAGTTGTATTAGTACCATTTTACTATTTTTGTTATGAATTGAAAATACTTTTATATGCAGACAAAAATCACCATCCTTTTTATTCTCTTTTCAATTATTATTTATTCACAGGATGAAAAATTATTATCAGACGATTCAACAAGAATTGATAATAACTCGCTCAACAATCTCTTATTTAAGCTTGATGAATTTGAATTTTACAGGGATTTGACAGAACAGAAACGCAATTTCAATATAAATCCTGATGCTGCAAAGTTATGGCTAGAAGCTTCATTATACCTCTCCAATGATTCTCCTTTCAATA
>CAZECH010000173.1:0-6697 GCA_964510675.1 uncultured Ignavibacteriaceae bacterium | reverse complement strand
ATATCTTGGATCGAGTTCTATAGCTTTTTGAAAAAGCTGCACTGAGAAGGACAAGCTATTCCTATTAAAGTGATATAAAAAATCCCTTGCTCTCAGGTAACAATCAAAAGCTTCGTGATTAAGAGTAGGGCGTTTGGTAAGCACAACTTTTTCTGTTGGAGAAAGTTTAACCATCAAAGCATCAACTATCTGTTTTGATACTTGTTCCTGGATATCAAAAACATCTGCAAGTGTTCCCTTATATGTTCCAACCCATAGTTGTTCATCAGTTTCAACATCTATAAGCTGAGCTGTAATTCTTAAATTATCCTGGAATTTTCTTACACTGCCTTCCATAATATATCTTGCACCGAGTTCCCTACCGATAGTTTTAATATCCTTATTTGTTTTTTTGTATTGAATGGATGTTGTGCGGGATATTACTCTCATATCTTTCAGCCGGGCAAGGTTTGCAATTATTTCATCTGTTAAACCATCGCTGAAGTAATCACTGTCTTTATCCGGGCTAATATTATCAAATGGAAGTACAGCTATTGCTTTCTTCTTATCTTTCTGAGAGGATGTTTCCAGTTCCTTTTTTACAGCTTCGATATCATTTATAAAATCATTCAAATTCTGATATCTTAAAGACCAATCCTTATCCAGCATTTTTCTTGTAATTGTATCTATCTGGTTAGGAATTTTTCTATCGAGGGAACTTGGCGGAGTAACATCTTCATTTGAAATCATATATATCAAAGCTGCATCATGCTCTGTTTTAAACGGGAGCTCGCCTGTTAGCAGCTCATAAAATACAACTCCAAGTGACCAGATATCGGATCGTTGATCAACACCTATTCCCTGAACCTGTTCCGGAGACATATAAGATAATGTACCGACAGACATCCCGGTTTTAGTAAGTCCGCTGCTTCCCTTTAATTTGGCTATTCCAAAATCCATAATTTTAACTTGTCCATCTTTTGTTATCATCAGGTTTTCACTTTTAATATCGCGATGAACAATATTTCTATCATGAGCAACTTTTAATCCTTTGGCTGTTTGAATTACCCAGCTTATTGCCTGATCAAGGGAAACACTTTTTCCTGCTTTAAGAAGAGATTTTAAAACATCACCTTCAATAAATTCCATTACTATGAACTGATTTTTTTCATCCTTATCAATTTCATAGATGGATAAAATGTTAGGATGATTGAGCGAAGCGGCAGCTTTTGCCTCTTGTATAAACCTTGCTTTGTTTTCTTCATTATTGGAAGAGCCTGAAGTAAGAAATTTTATAGCAACCAGCCGGTCAAGTTTAGAATCCTTTGCTTTATACACAACCCCCATCCCGCCTTCACCAAGTTTTTCAATAATTTTATAATGAGATACTGTTTGACCAACCATAAATTTTCTTCCTGATTATTAATAATTAAACATTCATCAAATTAAGTTTTTATGTTTCAAATTTTATCCAAAACTTTTCAAAGCTTCTTCAATTGTAGGATACTGTTCAAATATCTGGTTTAGTTTTGTTATTGAAAGCAGTCCTTCAATTTTATTTGAAATTCTTGCCAGTTTTAATTCTCCGCCCCCATTTTTTACGGTTGTATAACTGGCCACTAAAATTCCAAAACCGGAACTGTTAAGGACAGTAACACCATCCAGATCAAGAACAATATTTGTCTTATCTTCATCAAGCAGTTTATGCAGAGCATTGTTAAGCTCTTCTGCAAATGGTCCCCCAAATAGTTTCCCGCGAAGGTGTACAACAACTGAATTATATTTTTCTTCGATTTTAATATCCATCTACTTATGCTCCTCTATTTTTTTGAAAACTAAATTATTTTTTTTTCATTAATCCTATAAAAGGATAAATGTATTACCATCTCTAATTAATCTCATTCTGCATTCTCCAAGTTTTTCAATTATTTTTATAATGAGAAATTATCTTACCAATCATGGTAAGCTTTGAAAGAACTTTCTTTTTCGCAATTATAAATTTTATTTGCCCCGCATTAATTCTAAAAATTTTGGTTCATTCCGAATGTTATCAAGATCCGAGTCTCGCTTTATCCATTCATAATCCTGATAGCCGGCCGTCATAGCATTTTTCAAAGTTTCAATTGCGAGATTTTTATCTCCCAATCTTGAGTAAAAGCAAGAAGCATTATATTGCATTAATGGATCTGTTGGATTTAACTCTACAGCTTTCGCGGCCTCTGATTTAGCTTCCTCATTATTCCCGACAAGTAATAAATCAAGTGCGTATAACATATGAGCACGTGAATCATCGGGATGTTGATATAAATAGCGGGAATAAACCTTAATTGCTGCTTTAAGCACTTCATTAAATTTTTCTGTATTGCCTAATCTCTCATAAGCCAGTCTTAAATCTAAATAAGCCGAGTAAAAATCAGGATTGAGTTCAATTACTTTATTAAACAAATCAATAGCTTCATTATCTCTATCTGTACTGTGATAAATTCTACCTAAAATCCAGTAACCAATAAAATTATTTGGATCGAGTTCAATAGCTTTTTTTCCTGCAGTAAGGGCCTCTTCATTTGATTTCTTATAAAAGTAAGCAAGTGATAGTGCTGCATATGCCTCAGATAAAGAAGAATCATAAGTAAGTGCTTTTAAACTTGAATCTATAGCTTTATCTAACCAAATATCTTTGCTCTCGAAATTCTGATATAAAGTCGCATACGATTCACCTAAACCGGCATAAGCACCTGCATAACGCTGATCAAATTCAATTGCTTTTTGAAAAAGTTGTATTGCAAATTGCACGCTGTTCTTTGACCTGCGGTAAAGAAAATCCCGGGCTCTTAAATAACAATCAAAAGCTTCAGGATCTAAAGTTGCACGTTTCTCAAGAACTACCTTTTCCATTGGTGTTAGCTTAACCATTAATGCATCAACAATTTGTTTTGATACTTTTTCCTGAATATCAAAAACATCTGCAAGATTTCCCTTGTAGGTTTCTGCCCAAAGCTGGGCATCTTTATCCACATCTATAAGCTGGGCTGTTATTCGAAGATTGTCCTGAAATTTTCTTACACTTCCTTCAATAATATATCTTACACCTAATTCTTTACCGATTGCCTTTACGTTTTTTTGTACACCCTTATATTGCATAGATGTTGTTCGGGAAACAACTCTCATATCTTTTAATCGTGAAAGATTCATTATCAATTCTTCAGCTAATCCATCACTGAAATAATCACTTTCCTGTTCCGCACTTATATTATTAAAAGGAAGAACAGCAATAGCTTTAGTTTTACCTTCCTGCTCAGTTCCACTAATTCCTGTCTGTACTTCTTTTAATTCCTTTAAAAACTCTTCAATATTTGAATATCTTTTATCGCAATCTTTTTCAAGTATTTTTATTATAATTGAATCCAGTTGAGGAGGGATTTTTCGATCCAGCTCACTTGGCTTTAAGGGATTTTTATTCATTATTACATAAGTCCAGGCAGCATCATAATCAGCTTTAAATGGCAATTCCCCTGTCAATAGTTCGTAAAAGATAACACCTAAAGACCAGATGTCCGTGCGGTGGTCAACTTTCTCACCACTAACTTGTTCAGGTGACATATATGCAGCAGTACCCATTGTTGTACTTACTCTGGTTACCAACCCACTTCCTTTTACCTTTGCCAGTCCAAAATCCATAATTTTTACCTGAGCATCCTTAGTAACCATAATATTGCTGCTTTTAATATCTCTATGTACTATTCCTTTATTATGAGCTGTCTTTAAACCGTCGGCTATTCTTGTTATAATTTCTAATGCCTCATTCTGTTTAATCGGTCCTGAAGTAATTTTTTCTTTCAGTTCCATACCATCAATAAATTCCATCACTATAAAAACTTCACTATCCTTTTCCTCAATTGAGTAAATTGTAGCAATATTGGGATGATTAAGAGCTGCAGCAGCCTGAGCCTCAACTTTAAATCTCTCACGCTCTTCACTTTGGGAGGCAATCTGACGTGGAAGGAATTTAATTGCAACATCACGATTTAGAGTGGTGTCTTGTGCTTTATACACAACACCCATCCCGCCTTCGCCGAGTTTTTCCAGAATTTTGTAATGTGAAATTGTCTGACCGATCATATTTCCCTTTAGATATTTAAATGAATTTTATAGAAAGCTTTTGCCTGTTACTATATGATAAGCTTGTACTTTCATATCATCTGTTGTTTTAATCTTTGCACTATATTCTTTTTCAAGCTCCATCTTCCACAAATAGAATTGGGAAAATGTATGTTTAGTCTGTTTCACAAGCTCTTCAAATTTCCCACTGGATTCATAATTCTCTGCATATGCCTTATTGTCCCAGACAGTTACAGATATGAATTCATCTCTTTCATTAATGCTTTCTGTCAGGAAGACATATCTGCACCCTTCAGTTTCTCTTAAAACAGGAATTACGTTTTCAAGATAAATCTTTTTGAATTCATCCAGCTTATCCGGCTGAATCTTCATAGATACTATTCTTATACACACTGCGGAACCTGGCAATTTTATTTTTTCATCTTTATCTTTTTGAAGTTCAACGGAATATTTTTTTACATCCGGTTCTTCTGCGACAGGAGCGTATTCCAATTCCATCTTATCAGAAAGCTGTACTTTCCATTCATTGCTTTCAGAGAAAAAAGGTTTTGCCTGGATAATTAAATCCTTAAAAACTTCAGAGTTTTCATAGTCTTCAGCATTCTTTAAACTTTCCCAAAAAGTCAGTGATATATATTCACTATTATCCGGTCCGCTTTTAATTAGACCGGCAAATATGCATCCGGGCATTTTCTGAAGTTGCGGAAAAACTATAGATTCATAAAATTCTTTAAACTTTTCTACAAATGCCAGATTGAGCTTAACCTGAAGAAGACGCATAAACATATTAATTCCCTCCTTCCGGAAATATAAAAACAGTTTAACTGATTATACTTATAATCACAAAAAATCGAGTATGAGTATGATTGTGAAAATTCTAAAGCAAAATAGAAATTATTCGTCCCGTTTAATTATAACTAAAGTGATGTCATCCATCTGAGTCTGCTTACCGGAAAATTGCTGTACATCCTTAATAATTAAATCAATTAATTTTTCAGGAGTTGCATTTCTGTTTTGAAGGATAAAATCAATAAGTCTTTGTTCACCAAATTCCTCTTCAGTATTGTTCATTGCTTCCGTAATACCGTCAGAGAAAATTACCAGCATATCACCGGGAAGGAAAGGAATTGTTTCTTCTTCATATGGAACGGAAGGCATTATTCCAACTATTAAGCCTCCCTTTTCTAGAAAAGTAAGTTTATTATCACGGGAAAAATAGAAAGGATTATTATGACCACCGTTACAGTAGCTTAGTTCATTTTTAGAGCAGTCAATTATTCCATAAAAAAGTGTAGCAAATTTATTGGGTGCTGTATTGCGAAATAAAATTTCATTAGCAAAGGAGACACAATCTTTACAATCTCTGCCTTGTAACGTCTGACCTCGTAAAGTAGCCTGAAGATTTGACATCAGAAGAGCAGCAGGAATTCCCTTACCGGAAATATCTCCAAGGCAAAATGCTATACGGTTTTCACCGCTTGGAATAAAATCAAAGTAATCACCACCAACATCTTTTGAAGGAATACTTTTACCTGCAATTTGATACCCGGTTAAAACAGGTTGTGATTTTGGAAGAAGTTCAATCTGGATTTCATAAGCCAGCCTCATTTCTTCCTGCAAACGAATCAAGGCTTGCTCTTCCTGATATAATCTCGCATTCTCTACTACCTGGGCTGATTGTGCTGAAATTATTCCCAGAAGTCTTTGATCCCCGGAAGAAAATCCTGTCTCTGCTTTTTTATTAAAGACCGTAAGTAAACCGATCATTTTCCCTTTAACCATCATTGGTACACTCAAGAGTGAACGGATGGGAAAATTTTTGTCCACCATAAATTTAAATCTTGGATCACTTGCAAGATCATTAACTATTAGCGGATTTTTATTTTTTAACATCCATCCTGTTAATTGAGCATCCATACGATAAGGAAGTATGTTGGATAGAGAATCTTGTTTACGGATCATTGTATGGAAAGGCTTACTCAAATCTTTTTCATCCAGCAGCATCACAGCCCCCTGCTCAACTTTAATATGTTTAACGCATTTACGGACGATCAAATCAACAATCTGCTCTAGAGTTTGAGTAGATGTAATTGCCGTGGCTATTTCATTCAGAGCAGAAAGCTCTTCTACAGCTGCTTTTAAACGCCTGTTCTCTTCAAGCAGCTGATTTTGAATAACAGTTTCTTCATTCATAAGCTGTTTTAAATTTCCTTTACCAGATAAGATAAGAGAAACTAATACTTAGGAAGTAAAAAAGCTAATTTTTTTTTAATGAAAACTTTACAGTAGCAAATTTTAATAATGATCAGAAAAGGTATAAATGATAGGAAAGATCCATTAAGTATTATCAGGGAGCTGTGCGGGATTCTCTACTTTTATCTTATTCAATTGTAAGTTTCTAACTTGTGTTACCGGCCTGTTGATTTTTGATCCGGTCAATTTCAATATGAAATTAAATAAGCAATTATTTATATATCCCAGGTTATTAAAAACCGGGGTAAAAATATCATCAAGCATGTTATTAAGTACACTACTATATACGGAAGTGAACACTGAAAAGATGAGTAGGACAAATAATATTTTAATAACAGACTTCAAT
>CAZECH010000172.1:0-6727 GCA_964510675.1 uncultured Ignavibacteriaceae bacterium | reverse complement strand
ATAAAACAGAACTGCCTAAAGTAGTTGAACCTGTAAAAAGAGGAAGATAATTTGGGGTTCCACTTCCATCTATTGAGCCGCCACCACCACCACCTGCTGCAGAAATTGTTAAATCATTTCCGCTTGGGGTAATTGTTACATTTGTTCCGGGAACAAGATTTACATTATCTTTTAATCCATTTAAACTTTTTACAACTGCGTTGCTGTCAATCTTCAAGCTGGTTACCGCACCATCAACTATTTTACTTGTTGTAATTGAACTGTCCACAATGTTTTTGGTGTTAAGGCTGTAAGCAACAGATGATAACTTAGTTCTTGGCTCAAGTTCAGAACCTGTACTTATTGTTATTCCAAGCCAGTATTGATTATTGAACGGCAGATTAATTGGAACTACTTCACCAAGAATAACATCAAATAATCCTTTTTCTACAGGAACAATCCTGGATTCTTCCCACAGAAGAGTACCAGCCGTTAGTGCATCATATAACCTGAAAGTCAGGGTATAATTATCATCGGGGACTACCAGCCCGGCATTATCAGTAAGAACTCCCTGGTAGCTGATAGTTTGCGGAATTTGTGCTTGTGTAAATGACACAGTAATCAAAAAGAAAAGTGAGAATAAAGTTAGTAAGTGTTTCATGTATAGCTCACTTCCATTTGTTTATTATTAAAGAAGAGATTTCCGAAACTAATATGAGAATCCATTCTTCAGAACTCTCTTAAATCTTATTTAAAAAGAATTATTTTTTTTGTTTGAAAACATCAAACATTATTTTTTCCCTTTATTAGTCGGAACAAGGTTAAGTCCGAGATTTTTCATCCATGTTAAATCACTATAGGCAATCCATTCACCTGTAAGTTTATCCTCATTAAAAAATATAATGCTGAACCCGGCTGCTTCTGTTTTTCTGCCTATCAGTGTTGAATCCTCAGGATTCGAATATGTTCCCTTGATTATCCAACGAATTACTACTGCTGTATCAGAAAGAAAAATTCTGTCTATCACATTCACATTAAAATCATTAAATGCATACCTGGTATTTGAAATTGATTCTTTAAGTTTTTCTATCCCGGTTTCTGCTTCGAAGGCCGGGTTGATTCTCAATTCAAATTTCTCCGCAGCAATTGTATCAATTAATGCCAGATTTCCTGTATTCCATGCTTCAAGATATTTATCAAGAAGCGGATTAATTCTTTTTTGGTAATCAGGTTCTGCACAGGACATTAAAAGAAATGTCACAGCCCCGGTTAACAAGCATAAAAAAAATATTTTAGATCTCATTGGAGTGCCTTTCTTTGTTATTTAATAATGTTCCTTATGTTATTATTTGATTAAGTGTCCCCGATAATTTCTAAAAAGATAGAATCGGTTTGTACATATAGATATATGATGGTAAAGAAATGGGATGATAAAAAAAGCAACGATCTCATTTTCCCCTCCTGCCGATTTTTAATAATCAGACTTTTTTTTGAAATAAGAATCTTTTTCAAAAAATACAATAGCGTTCAACATTATTATCCAATCTGGGTACAACATATAATGTCTTCACGCCCCGGGGGAAAGTTTGAGAAGGTCAAATCGAAGAGTAGATCAATTAACTTCCTCACAAGGTGGAGGTATAATTCATTAAAACTTAGTTTTAAAAATTTTAAGAGTCAAATGTTTTCGAATGCTGAATATTAATCTTTGTTAATTGGGAAATATTAATAAATGTAAATCTATTTTGACTTTTTACTCTCGCTTAAGTCGTTGAATAAATCTTTCTGTTTATAATCCTATTGGGAAAAAAGCAGATGAACTTGTGAACAAAAAGAAAGGACAAGGTGAGAAAAAGCAACCATTTTTAAGTTTCTAATAAGAAATAGTCTCATACTATTTCAACAAAATCATTTTCTTTGTTTCAATAAAACTTCCTGCTTTGAGTTGATAGAAATAAACACCGCTTGATAGCTTGGGCGTTCCGAATTCTACTTCATAATAACCAGCTTCTTTAACCTGATCTATAAGAATGTCTACCTTGCTTCCCAGTATATCGTAAACAATTATTTTAATTTCTGATTTTTCCGGCAGAGAATAACGGATTTTTGTAGAGGCATTAAAAGGATTCGGAAAGTTTTGTGCAAGCAGATATTTGGTTGGTATTTCATTGTCTATTTCTCTGCCGTTACTATCCAACGGCGAAGGGTTATCAATAAAGCACCAATTTTCAGAACCATCCGGGCGTCTGCCACATGAAATATTAGCTGACTGTTCGCCAAAAGTTATAGAATCTATTATCAAATTATAATTCTCTATAACCTGAACCAGACCAATTTGTTCACCCTCTTTATCCAGTTTAAAGCTCATGTGAAGTTTTCCCTGTTCGGGTTGTCCATCGGCCCAAAGTAGAATATATCCTTTCGGTGCAATTAATATTTGTTCAGCAGAATCAACCGGAATTTGATACTTAAAAAGATTGTTGAGATTATCAGTTATGAATAATCCTTCTAAGTTTACCGGCAAATCGTTAGCATTATAAATTTCAACCCAATCATCATATTCCCCAAATTCATCTGCATAACAATTATCATTGTCAGCTAAAAATTCGTTAATGAAAATTTTATCTATTACAGAATTATTTACTTTCCCCGGAGTGCCTCCATTGGTTTCACTTTTTCGCCAGCTGCTTGAAATCATGTTCTCTAATGAAGGATTTAGCAATTCTAAAGATGGTCCCTGACCATTTGGTTCCTGAGGCCACCAGTATTTATTATCATAATTCAAATAATCGATTGTCTGGTCTTTATTATCCAGCAGCAAAAGATTCCCTTGAAAGTTTTTTAAACTACCACTCTCCCATTGAAATACTTTAAAACCCCGTCCTTCATATAAACTTTTATTTTTTGTTAAAATAAAGTATTCTCCATTATATATTGTTTCATTTACAAATTGATAACTAATATCACCCTGAAGTTTAAATCCATTAATATTTATTGATGTAACCCCCGCATTAATAAATTCAATAAATTCATAATCATCACCTTCTAAAGGATTATAGTGAATTTCATTTATTATAAGGTTCGATTGATTATTTGGATTAAAATAATTAGCTCCAATATCTACGATTGATCCATCAGGATCATTGGGGAGTGAAGGGTTCCCTTTATTAATGGCTGGTGAATTTATTGATAAGCAGAAATTATTTAATAACAATGGGTCAGCAAAAATATTCTGTATTCCATCCATTTCATCTGTATTTGATAAGGAGTATGCGACATTTAAAGAAGATAATTCATCGGCAAACAGAGATGATCCTTTACTATTAGCTATAATGCAGTTAATAAGATCAGCAGTTCCACCTCCATGCCCGATGTTTTTTTCAAAGCAAGCAACCCCATATTGATTTGCATAAAAAGTATTATTTTGAATATATCCATAAGAATTATAATCTTTTATTCCAACACCCTGCCCGCAATTGGAAATAGTATTTCGCTTAACTACAGCATTTGAACCGCCGCCAATTGAAATTCCTTTATCATAAACATTATAAATAGTATTCTCTTCTATAAGAATGTTTTTTGCTTCCTCTCCCAAGTCAATTGCATCGCTGTTGAAACCATAAATGTTATAAATTTTATTCCCTCTTATTACACCGGAATTTATATGATCGAAATCGATTCCATCTGAATCAAATGCATCATTACCCATCAGATCACAATTTTCAACCAGTGCAAATTCCGCACCTTTAATGTTAATTAAATCACCAAAAGAATTGGTATAGAGCGAACAATTTTTAATTGACACATTTCCTGATTGCACAAAAATCGGAGCTTCAACATCTACAACAGAAAATCCATCAATCGAGATTTTAGAATTATAGGATGAGATAGCTGCTTTGTCCCGTGTAAAATCTATCCCCTTGGTAGCTCCATTTATTATCAGATTATTTATAATTGATGAATCAGTTGAATTTATTATACATAATGCCCCCCACTTCTTTGAATTTTCATTAGGAGATATTATAACCGGATTTTCCTTAGTCCCTTCAATAATTAGCTTACCGTAAACAATAATACTTGATTCTTCAGGCATCATAATCTTTACACCATTTTCGATTTCTAAAGTGATTTGAGGATCAACAATAATATTACCCTGGGCATAATATGGAGAACCTGATTTTATCAAAGTAGTATTCTGATTAATATTTGATGGAATTATGCTTACCGAAACCGGTTCGAATTGTGCAATGATATTTATCGTATCTTCTAATACTATAAAACTTGTTGGATTTTCTAATTCATTGCTAACACCTATCCACTTTACAAATTTATATCCCACTTCAGGAATTGCTCTTAATTCTAATGGTATATCTTTAAAGTAAATTCCGTTTCTTGCTTCCTTTACAGTTTCAAAATTATTTACACTTACCTTCCCCATACCAGAATTAGAAGTATTTACTGTTACAATTGATGTTCCTGATAAATTAAAATTACTAATAATGTGCTGTCTTTGATAGTCCGGACGATTTATGGCAAATTGTCTCATCTTTTCAATATTATTTTCCCAGACAGAATAATTAGCAATAGGTGGTAAGCCATTTATTATACCACCGAAGTTCCAACGGCTTATATGCCGGTTAATTTCTGAATTTATTTTAGATTTGAAATCACTGATGGTGGAAAGAATAGTATCGGGATGGAATATTGTATTCATAAAACTGGAGAATTTCTGAATGAACTTCACCTTAAATTCTTCATTCAGAATAAGCTTTCTAAATGTTAACGTAGACCAAAGTGGATAAACATTATTTTGTGCAGGTGATGTTACCAGTTGAAGAGTATTTGTTTGATAGCTTGATGTTCCGGGTCCTTCCGCACCAAATGCATTATCTGTATCATATAAAATCCAGCGCCATTTGCTTCCATCTTTTCGCTCTTTCCATATCCTTACATTTTGATTCAACCAGAATATATTATCATAATAGATTTCTGTGATGTAATAGTTTATATACTCATCTATATCTATTTTAGATTTGATGTACTCATAATTGGCAGGAACAGATAAATCATTTTGCTCAAAATAATTTATCAATGCAGTAAATTCATCCTTCTGCCCTTCTATTATTTCGGGAGTTCTATTTAAATTGTATTCCAGCAAATCAATATCATCGGGATTAATATTATGCAGTGATGCCAGATAATCAGGACCTATCTTTTCTCGAATATTATATATGCCCCAGTAATCGCCATTTATAAAAAGAGCCGATGGGAGAAATGCCTGGCAGTCTATATCAATTTTATCCAATACTAAATTTTGAAGTGCCCCATCTCTAAACATTGTAAGCCTGTTATCAGGAACCCCAGCATTTCTTAAATAAAGTTCTGTAAAACTGTTTAACTGCCGGTCTGGAAATACCTGATAATTAATAACATCATCACCATAGTTCTCATCAGTAGAAATCGTAAATGATTTTTGGGGATAATCAAGGGAAGCTTGCCCTGTCATTCTTAAACCAGCATTAATTGTAAAACCTTTAGATCTGTCAGATTCAAAGTATTCAATTGTTACAGGAATTTCCCTGGATTTATATTGATTATCATAGATCCCTTTTTGTTCATCCCATAATGTTTCCGGGAATGCCGATAAAGAAATAATCGGCAAATCTGAAGATTCATTTATGAAATAACTGAAGGTATAAATTCTGCCCGGCAGCTTGTTCTGTTCATAAACTCTTGTACGTAAAACTTTTGTTTCTGAGATTTGTAATGGCTGAGAATAAATTTCCGATTCATAAGTTGGTCTGCTTCCATCTAATGTATACCTGATTGTATAATTTGAAACATCAGCATAAATGTTTATAAGCTGAGTGCTGTTATAAAATCCGCTACCAGCTGAAACATTTGGCTCTACAGAAAATTCTATTTGTTCAACACCATCTGCAAAATTACTTGTGCCCGGAGTTGGATCACCGAAATAAAGCCAACTTGAAGATCCATCCGGTTTTCTTCCCATTGAAACATCCCGTTCCTGGAAACCGAAGGTCACTGAATCAACTAAAGATGTATCCGGGTTAAACAAACCGATTTCTTCACTGGCTCTGCTAATTGCAAAACTCAGGTGAAAATACTTAGTTGTGTAATAATCATAAGGGAAATAGTCTCTCCGGTATGTGTGACCGGGAATATCATTATAACCATCTGCCCACAAAATTAAAAATCCTTTTGAAGGAATAATTAATTGAACAGGGAACTGATATTTAGTTGGATTATTAAGATTATCAGTTATGAAATAATTCCCGATATCAACATCAAAATCTTCATCATTATATAATTCAATCCAATCGGAGTAATCGTCAAAATCTACGATATCAGCATTAATACTGACGTTTGCCGCAAGAAATTCATTGATAAATATTTTAGGATTCTGCTTTGCCAATAAACAGTGAGAAAATAATATCAAAAATCCTAATATAAATTTTTTATTCATTGTTCTGTTAGAGCTGAAAAATCTTATTTTATCGAAATTATTCTCGGCTATTTTAATATCAACATCTTCTTTGTTGTCTTATAACTGCCAGCTTTTAATTCATAGAAATAAACTCCTGAAGCCAGATGTCGGTTACCGGTTACCAGATTAAACTCAATTTCATACTTTCCTGCAGGTTTATATTCATCTACAAGTATTGCAATCTCATTACCAAGCATATCATATACTTTTAAAGTTTGCCAATTGCCTATGGGAGACTGC
>CAZECH010000171.1:0-6740 GCA_964510675.1 uncultured Ignavibacteriaceae bacterium | reverse complement strand
CCATAGATCCGCCATATTCTCTGATTCCCACATTGCGGCTGTGTCTGTTGCAGTTTTTTCTATCTTCAGAGATTTTCCCATTGAGCGAAACTGATCTGTTGCCCAGCTTAATGTTGAACCAGTCGGTTCTGCTCCTTTTGTCCAATATGATGGTAAGTTTTGTTCGAAACTGCCGATATTGTTTATTCCGCTTTGTGCCAATAAAGTGATTTGAAAAATGGTGATAGATAAAAATCCAATCCACCATTTTGAGATTTTAGTGAAACTACTCATAGATCCTCCTGAAAATTAATTGTTAATTATTTGTTGTTTAATACTGCTATTAATACTGTTATTAAAAATGTTATTAACATTTTTTAACGCTACTTGGTTTGTAATTAGTTTTTGGACATTTATCCTTCCTGCAATTAATAGATCGACTGCTGGTTTGAATGTAAAGGGGTTCAGATAAGAATTGAGAATTGTTATTTCATTCTTAAATAAGTATTGCAAATTTAAAGTGATATTATGATCTGATGGCGCGAGGCCGAAAATAACTATTTTACTTCCCTTACCGGCTAATTTAACAGCAAGTTCAACAGTCTCACTTTTCCCGACACATTCAATTATAACGTCAGTTTGAGATTGTGTTAAATCATTTATTACTTCAGATAAATTATCATTAGCCGGACTGAAGGCATAATCAGCACCAAGTTCAATTCCAAGATTCCGTTTAAGAAGTTCAGGTTCAACCAGAATAATTTTTGCTGTCCCGGCAATTTTAACCAATTGAACCATCATAAGACCAATGGCTCCACCGCCGACAATTATTACTGAATCACCATGTTTTATCCCGGCTTTTTCCATACCTCTTAAGCAGCAAGAAAGGGGTTCAGCAAATGCAGCTAATGATAAATTAAAATCTTTTGGAATAAGATAGGCTTGTGAATCAGGGACAATTGAATACTCAGCAAAACCACCATTTAAAGTAACTCCAAGAGCATTGTGATTTTCACAGAAATTAACCTTTCCTTTTCTGCAATATTCACAAGAACCACAGTATATGTTTGGATCAATAGCCACTTTATCATCAATATTAAATTTAGAGTAACTGTTACCACGTTCGACTACAATGCCGGTATATTCATGTCCCAAAATAACAGGGATACTCGACGGAGCCTTACCTTCATATATATGCTTATCAGTACCGCAAATACCACAGAAAGCTACTTTAATTAGTAACTCACTCACCCCCAATGGTTTTAAAGAATAATCTTCTAATACAATATTTTTTTTGCCATTAAAAACCGCAGCAAGCATATTATTTTTTATTTCGGTTTATATCGCGCTGTTGATTCTCTGATAATTAACTCAACAGGTACAAGAATTTTTTTAGTAATAGATTTTTTGTTTTTTAAAATGTTAACAATCAACCGAAATGCCTCAGTACCCAACTCAATTTTAGGAACTCTTATAGTTGTCAACAATGGGTTAAGCATAAGATCAGCTTCAACATCATCAAAGCCTATTAGAGAAACATCACCTGGTATAGCGTAACCTTTATCTTTTAAATAATGCATCACTCCAATAGCCATAGCGTCATTACAAGCAAAGACTGCGCTTACATTTTTGTTTTTTGCAAATAATCGTTTCGCAGAATTATACCCGTTTTGTCGGTCAGGATATGGTGAATCAATAATAATTAGATTGTTTTTTAGAGCTATGTTTGATTTTTCCAAAGCCTGCTTGTAACCATTTAATCTATCTCTTACACTCGGGTGCTCTATATCCCCACCTATAAATGCAATATCTTTATGTCCCAGTTGAATCAAATGATCTGTTGCCAATACCCCTCCTTGTATATTATCAATTAAAACAATAGGGAAAGTGTTTGAAGGAGGTACAAAGTCAATGAAGATGGTTGGCAAATTATATTCTGAAAGTCTTTCAATAAGATTGATTGGAATTTTACCTGCAATAATTATCCCATCAACACTTTTACTGAGTATAAATCTTGGTAATTGATCACTCTCTCTAAAATCTGAACTGACAGACGTCAGTAAAATATAATAGTCATCATTTCTGGCTTCAAATTCAACTCCAAGGAATATCCTTGTATAAAATGGTTCTGTTCTTAAAAAATGGTCATCGGTAAGGATAAATCCAATGAACCCGGTTTTTTTTGAAACTAAATCTCTTGCGGATTTGGAAGGATGATAATTGAGGTTCTTTATTGTTTTTAGAACCCGGTTCTTTGTTTCTTCGGATATGTGCTTGCTATTATTAATTACAAATGAAACAGTTGCAATGGAAACCCCAGCTTTATTTGCTACATCTTTAATTGTTATGCTCATTAAGCAGATTTGGTTAAACGTTTAACCGAAATTAGTATAATTATTCTACCAATCCTAATTATTTGTGTTTAAAATAATTTAAGATGTGCGATAAAATACAGTATTTAATCTTTTACTTTAGAAATGAAAACTTATTAAATGGTTAAACGTTTAACGAAATATTACATTTTCAATAAATTTTTAATTGTGATTGCTGCTTATTTATTTTAAATCACATAGTAATTTGAAGAAATAGTAATTAGTTAAAATTGGAAACTCAGAGAGGCTAAAGACTTAATAAGGAAATACTTTTTGCATTCTCATGAAAACCTGTCTGCCAACATGCTTTGATACAGTCTCTTCTATTTTAGTGAAGATAAAATCCAGGCATCTTTAAACTCTTCTATTTGCTGGATTTGATTTCGAACCGATTCTGCTTCTTGTTTTGATTGAAATTTTTCTGTCAATTGAACCACAAAAAGATTGACATCACTGCTGTAGGTTGCTTTCACTTCCCTACCCAATTTAGTTTGGCTTTCTTGTGCAAAATTCTCCGCTTTCTGTTTTGTGGTAAAAGCACCAATCTGAATTAAGAAAAATTCTTCCACTTTTTCAGATAATTCATCATTACCTTCAGAATCATTCTCGGGTGCTTCGTCAAATATATACGTGTCTTCTTCTTCAATAACAGATTCTTCCCTTGTTTCTTCAATTGATGAGGAACAGGAAAATATATTCAGCAAAAAAAATAAAATTAAAAGTTTAACAATGTTCATCGATCTCATCATCCAGGTTATAAAAGTTAAATAGTTACAATAGCACTTAGCAAAGCTCTTCTCCTTAGTAATGATCCTCCAAGAATTTCATAATGCACATTATCAAAAAGATTAAATACATTCATATTAAAATATAAAAACTGAGAAACTTTATATGTACCTGATAAATTAACAATTGTGTATTCCGGGATATTCGAATCTCTGAAAATCCCGGCTGCCCATGGAAAAGCAGGAATATATTTAAAATTTATTTCACCTGAATGCCCGTTTGGATGAGTGTAAGTGATGCCACCATTTATTTTAAATTCAGGTGTATTCGGTAAAAGAATATCATTTGATCCTTTCTCAAGAACATCAAATTGGAAAAGAGAAAAGTTTGAATTAATTATCCATGAATCTGTTAAATAAAAATTAGCTCCAAAATCAAAACCATATTCATCAACAATTCCGGCATTATTATAAGACCAGAAATTATAGGTAATCTGCTCTTCGGAATCAAAATAATTTTTCCCTGTAGGGCCCAAATCCGTAATAAAATTTTTTAATCTATTATAATACGTATCAAATGTTAAAAATAATTGATCAGAAATAATTCCCTTATAACCAAATTCATAACCGGTTATTTCTTCAGGAACTAGATCAGGATTACCCGTATAATGTGCTGAACTTAATGCACCAGGATCTGGCGGCCTTTTAACATTCAGGTATTGCTCGGAATAATTAGCTGGCTGAAATGCCTGGTTATATGTAATTCTAAAGCTGTGATTTAAAAGCGGATTCCATACTATTGCAGCTTTAGGTGAAATTCGGCTGTCGTGAAGTGTACTTCTATCCAATCTTGCAGCGATTACAGCTTTAAGATTTTCCGAAATTTTATATTCAACCTGAGAAAAGATACCACTTGTATTATCTTTTCTCTTCTCCAGCATTAACGTTCCTTCAGTATCAATATTAATAAATCTGTGAGAAGCTCCTAATACTACAAATAATTTTTGTTGAAGTGCAAAAAAGCTGTATTGGATTTCCCCATGAGAAATTAAGGCATCTTGTATTAAATCTAATCCAGTCGCAAGTGATTTCTCCGGTTTAATATTAAATCGTCCATTTGTCCAGAATAAAACATTAAAACCATATCCATTATAATTTATTCTTCCCCATGGTTTTGAAGCTTTTTGAACCTGAACTCTCCCTATTCCCGTAACAATTACCTCATTCTCAACCCGATTATATCCGCCTTCCAAAGTTAAAATTCCGCTATCCTCAAATTCATAATCTAATCTGCCGGAACCATAAATTGATCTAACCGGATCATTATTTAAATCAATTTTTTCATTATTAAGATTTGGATCTAAACCGGGATATTCAAAATTTTTATTCCTTCTGCTTTGAGCAAAAGATTGCCCCTGGTGTCCACCTAAGTTAATCCTGTAACTCCATTTGCCAATAATACCAGCATTCTTTATATCACCACGTATTGAACTATTTTCTCCGCCTCCAAGTGTGATTCTTGTGCCAAGATTCTGTTTGGGAGGAATTGAACTAATATTAATAACTCCATTGAATGCATTAGCACCATATAACGCAGAACCAGGTCCCCTGACTAATTCAATTCTACCAAGATCTTCAAGAGGAGTAGAAAGTGCATTCCATTCTGTTGCACCAAGAAAAGCAGTGCCTAAATCCCTGCCATCCAATAAAACGAGTAATCTGCGGCTTAAGGAACTATTAAAACCTCTGACATTTATATTAAAATCAAAAAGACTGCTTTGAGCGATATCAACACCTGCGGAGTTTTCTAAAAGACGAGCTAATTGTGAATGTCCTGAATTTCTTTTTATCTCTTCAGCATTGATAACAGTAATTGAAGATGGCGCTTCTGTAATTCTTTCTCTTTTAAAGGAAGCACCATAAACAAGCACTTCACCAAATTCAACCGCTTCATGTGTTAACGAAAAATTCTGATAAGTTGTTTTTTCAGCTATAATATTTACAATTAAATTTTGAGATCGATAGCCAACTGCTGTAACTATAATGTTGTATTCACCGGGAGAAATATTCTCAATGCTATACTCACCTTTTTCATTTGTTGCTGCTCCTATAGTTGTATTTTCTAATACTATATTAACAAATACTAATTCTTCTCCTGATTGGCTATCAGTTATTTTCCCTCTTAAGGAACCTGTTTGTGCAAGTGAAGAGAATTGAACTAAAAATATTATTAAACAAAATGTGTTTATAATGTTAGCTGAAATTAATTTAGAGAAAAACATTTCAGGATTTTTCATTTTATTTCCAGTTTTTAACAGATGTAAAAATTAAAAACCCCACAATATTTTTATGCGGGGTTTTATTGTAATCATCAAATATGATTACTAAAAATTCCTGGAAGTCATTGTTTGAGATTTCCCATGACTTTCGCCGTCTCCTATTAAAATAATTTTAACAGGACCTATATTAGGTGCCAGCCATAGTATAGCTGTTGTTCCAATAGAAACTGCTGTAGTTGAATTACCCAGGTAAATTTTTCTTGTTGCTGTTAACTTGTAGGTATCATAATTAGTCCCTGACAGTGTAAGAGTTTCTCTTTCAAACATTCCAACAATCTCAAATCTTATAACACCGAGAGTAGCTGAAGTATAATTAGCTGTATAAGCAACCCACTCTTTTCCAACTCCTTCAGTGGATTTTGACAATCCAATCCATATGAGAGAATCAGATTCTATACCTGATGTAGAATCTCCAGGAGTATTGTATATTTTCTGACTCCTAAAGAGATATCCGAGATTTGTAAGAAAATCAAAATTACCATTAGTAGTATCTTTGTGAATAAAGAATTGTCTTGGACTATTAGAAATTCCTGCTGCAGGAACACTTGTAATATCTAAAATAACAACCGGGTTAGTGTAAGGAAGATATGGTAATGTTATGTTGGACCCGACTTCCCATTGAGAAGTGAAACCATTTTCAGTACCTGAAATAGGTTCCTGTGTATCATTTCTAAGTAAAGTTCCTTCACCATATATGATGGTCCTGCCTGTAACCAGCGGAAACAAATCATCAAGAATTGCTTGCACATCGGGTGATGTAGAATCTTCATCACAACTAAGGAAAGAAAAACTTATAAAAAGCAGAAAAAAAGGAATGAATAAAAGACGAAGTAGTATATACCTTTTCAAATTACCTCCAGTTAAATTACGGTAAAACTGTTACCTTTTAGAAATAGTTGTGCAAGTTTAATTATTAGCAATTAAATAAGCAATTAATAATTACTCAATGGAAAATAATATTGCACTCTTTTCAACTGCTTGTCCTTCTTTTACTTTTATATCTTTTATTTTCCCGGAAACCTGTGAACGAATATCATTTTCCATTTTCATTGCTTCAAGAATCATAACAGATTCACCATGAATTATTTCATCTCCAACTTTTTTCCTGATTTTGAGAATCATTCCAGGCATTGGAGATTTGACAACAGTTAATGAATGTTTAATTAATTTAGATTCAATTAGATTTGCAGCTTTTTCCTGAAGAGCTGATAAAACTTTAGTTTCTAAAACTTTGCCATTTAAATAGATTATAAATTCAGAATTACCTTTTTCGACTGCTGACAATAAGTATGGTTTATTATTTAATATTACTTTTCAAGTATTAT
>CAZECH010000170.1:5532-6778 GCA_964510675.1 uncultured Ignavibacteriaceae bacterium | reverse complement strand
CGATCTTATCGAAGCTGATGGAATGGTAATTCACCTTAATCCAGCACAGGAATTAATGCAGCCTGAAGGAGATACGTTACAAAAAGGATTATTGAAAAACATTAAGAAGTTAGTAAAGACATTGAATGTTCCGGTGTTTGCTAAAGAAGTTGGTTCAGGTATTTCAAAAGAAGCTGCTGAAAAACTTCTTGGCGCAGGTGTAGAGGGAATTGACGTTGCCGGTTCTGGCGGAACTTCATGGACTGGAGTTGAGATATTAAGAAATGATATCAGTAACCTTAATGAATTCTGGGATTGGGGTTTGCCAACTTCATATTGCATTAAAGAAGTTTACCGATTAAAGAAAAAATATAAATTTATTTTAATAGGTTCAGGTGGAATTAATTCTGGTATTGAAGCAGCAAAAGCTTTAGCACTTGGTTCTGATATTGTTGCTTCCGCAAGAATTATCTTACAGGAATTAAATAAAAACGGAGCTGAAGGAGTTACTAAATTAATCAAAGGTTGGTTTGATTTAGTTCGAAAAATTATGTACCTGACCGGTTCAGGTTCTTTACAGGAATTCCGGAAAAACAAATTGATTGAAAAGGAAAATTTTTTTGAGTAACACAAAGCTGCAGAGCTTTTCCTTTCTTTATAATAAAGAGAAAAAAAAGATTGAGAAAATTCTCGCAAAAGCATTTGAGAACAGGAAACCAAATTCACTTTATGAACCGGTAAATTATATACTCCAAAGCGGTGGTAAGAGAATAAGACCGTTGCTTGTTCTTTTATCTGCAAAAGGTGTTGGAGGCAGTTTTTCCAATGCATATAATGCTTCTGTAGCTGTAGAACTGCTGCATAATTTTACTCTTGTTCACGACGATATTATGGATAATGCCGATAAAAGACGGGGTAGATTGACATTACACAAAAAATATGATTTAAGCTCCGCTATACTTGCAGGAGATGGTTTACTTTCAGTTGCTTATGAATATCTTCTAAAAGACAGTGATGGAAAAACAAAAGAAGTTGTTTCTTCATTTACAAAAGGATTAATTGAAGTTTGTGAAGGCCAAAGTATGGATAAGGATTTTGAGACAATTGAAAATGTTTCACTTGATGACTACAAAATTATGATAATGAAAAAAACTGCCGCAATGTCTGAGATGTGTTGTACTATCGGTGCTTTACTGGGAGGCGGTTCACAAAAAGAAATTAAAGCAATGTCGTTATTCGGCAAAAATATCGGAATGGCTTTCCAGGT
>CAZECH010000170.1:0-5432 GCA_964510675.1 uncultured Ignavibacteriaceae bacterium | reverse complement strand
GTGATGCAAAAAAGGAAATAAAATCTTATACTAACAGGGCATTAAAGCAGCTTAAAGTTCTTAAAAGTCAAGAGGACAGAAAAATCTTTCATTGGCTTGCAGATTCACTTATAAAAAGAATGAAATGAATGATTGAAACAGTAGTTCAGGTAAAAAATAAAGCAGGATTGCA
Source organism: uncultured Ignavibacteriaceae bacterium (assembly GCA_964510675.1). Lineage (GTDB taxonomy): Bacteria > Bacteroidota > Ignavibacteria > Ignavibacteriales > Ignavibacteriaceae > RBG-16-34-14. The sequence continues at coordinate 5,260 of CAZECH010000170.1, read as the reverse complement.
CACAAGGCCGGCAGCCACAATAGTTAAGCTTGCCTCAAGGTATAAATGCGAATTTTATATTTCCAAAGACGGGTTGAACATTAATGGTAAAAGCATTATTGGTGTAATGACTCTCGCTGCAGAAAAGGGTTCTGAAATTACATTATCTTTTGATGGCACAGACGAAAAGGAGGCTTCTAATGAAATTATTGATTTCTTTAACAGAGGTTTTGACGAACCATGAATTTTAAATCAATATATAAAGAAGCTAAAAACAAAATCCAGGGCATTGCAGCTGCACCTGGAATTGTAATTGGAAAGGTTTACCTCTTCACCAAGGAAAAACTTGAGGTAACTGATGGTGAAATTACTAATGTTGAAGAAGCAAGGCAAAATCTTGAAGATGCAGTTAAGCAATCCAAGAAGGAACTTACAAAAGTCTTTTCGATAGCACGTGAAAAAATGGGTGAAACCCGCGCTGCTATATTTGAAGCCCAGATGATGATACTCGATGATCCGGTATTGCTTGAAACAATTGAAAAAAGAATTGAGAATGAAAAAAAGTTACCCGAGTTTATTGTTTATGATGAGATAACAAAATACCAGGATATTATGAGGCATTCTACCGAATCATATATTAAAGAACGTGCACACGATATTGAAGATATTAAAAACAGGATTATCAGGAATCTGCAGAAGAAAAGATGGCAGTCAAAAATTATTCGTGATTCAATTGTTGTTAGTGATATGCTGACACCTGCCGATACATTGCTTCTTTCAAGGAGTAATGTTAGGGGTTTTGTTATGGATCATGGTGGATTAACCTCCCATGCTGCTATAATTTCTCGCTCATTAAATATTCCGGCCGTTATTGGAACCCACGATATAACAAAACATGTAAAAGAGGATGATACAATTATTGTTGACGGTTTTCACGGCTATGTATTAATCAACCCGACTGATGAACAGATTAAATTCTTTTCTGAAAAATCTGAACATTTAGTTCAACTTCAAAAAGGACTTGATGAGTTTAAGGATAAACCTGCAATTACAACTGATGGCAGGGAAATTAAACTTTATGCCAATGTTGATGTTTCCGGTGAGATTGATATTGTTGTTACAAGCGGTGCAAACGGAATTGGCCTTTACAGAACAGAGCAAATACTTGAAGAAATGAGTGAGTTCCCAACTGAGGATGAGCAAGTAAGCATTTATTCCAATCTCTCCTCAAGAATTTATCCGAATATTCTAACAGTTCGTGCTTTTGATATTGGTGGTGATAAATTCAAGCTGCTCGAGTTTTTTGAAGCTAATCCTTTTCTTGGATTAAGAGGAATACGACTCTTACTGGAGAATTTAACCTTATTCAAGATACAGATAAGAGCAGTTTTAAGATCAAGCCAAAACAAAAATGTTCAGCTTATGCTTCCTATGGTTTCCACAATGGCTGAAATAAAAAAATCAAAAGAAATAATTGAAGAATGTAAAAGTGAATTAAAAAAAGAGAAACATAGCTTTGATAAGCATATTAAAATTGGAATAATGGTTGAAGTACCTGCTGCTGCAGTAATGACAAAAGAATTTTCCCGTGAAGTTGATTTTCTTAGTGTCGGCACCAACGATCTTATTCAATACCTTATGGCAGTTGACAGGGGAAATGATCTTGTTTCCAATCTCTACCAGGAATTCAGTCCTGCAGTAATCAGAACTCTTCATCATATTGTTACTGAAGGGAACAAATCAGGAAAGGAGATCAGCTTTTGTGGAGAGATGGCTGCTGATACTCTTGCTATTCCTCTCTTAGTAGGCCTTGGATATAAATCTCTTAGTATGTCTCCTGCAACAATTCCTTATGCAAAAAGAATAATTCGTTCTTTAAATTACGATTATACAAAGAAGCTTGCAAAAGAATGTGTAGACTGCTGTACAGAAACTGAAATAACGCATAAGCTTGAAAAATTTTTCAAAGATCATTCAATTACAAGAACGAGGCAGATTATATAAGATGGAAGTTGGAGTTCAAGTTCATATATACATACATTCATTCATTCATTCATTCATCTTTTTTCGCTTTACCTTCAGGAGAAGTTAAATGAAAATTTCTGAATTTATTGAGAAATACGATCCTTCAAATCAATTTGATGTTTTGAAAAAAACTTATGAACAGATTGAGTTTGCCTGGAATAATAAAATTGATCTTAGTTCAATCAAAAAAAAAGGAATTGAATCTGTTGTTGTTACGGGTTTGGGAGGTTCGGCAATTAGTGGAGATCTTTTTGCAAACTTTTTTAGAGGTGAACTTGATATTCCTTTTAATGTTAACAGAAGCTACGACCTTCCAAAGTTTATAAACAAAAATACACTGCTGGTTGTTTCATCATATTCAGGAAATACTGAAGAAACAATTTCTGTTTTTAATCTAGCATTAAAGACTAAATGTAAAATTGTATGTATAACAACCGGAGGTAAAGTAGAAAAGATTGCGGGGAAAAATAAAGTCCCCGTTGTTAGAGTTTTACCTGGTTTTCATCCGAGGTATGCACTTGGTTTAAGTTTCTTTTCTCTTCTTAAAGTAATGAGCAAACTTAGAATTGTTGAAGTTCAATCTTCTTTGGTCAATTCAATAATTAAACTCTATAAGGATAAAGCAAAACTTTATTCAAAGGAAAAAAATCCTGCACTTACTTATGCTGAACAATTGCTCGGATTTATTCCAATAATTTATTCAGCAGAAGGTTATACATCTTCTGTTGGATACCGGTTTAAGTGCCAGTTTAATGAGAATTCAAAATTAAATGCCTTTCACAATGTTCTTCCTGAAATGAACCATAACGAAATAGTTGGCTGGGAATCTTTTATGGAAAATCAGTTAAGAACCAAAGTAATAAACATTCTTGATAGGGATTATCATTCACAGGTTAAAAAACGATTTAAAGTTATCTCTGAGATTATTTCAGAAGGAAATGTTGATACTATCAACCTTGAGAGTGGGGAAAAATCTTTTAAGGTAAGATTAATGGATTTGATTTATTTAGGTGATTGGATAACTTATTATACAGGTGTTCTGAGAGGCTTCGATCCGGCAGAGATAAAGAATATTGATTTGTTAAAAGAAAAGTTGAAATAAATCAGAAGATTTCCTCTTAACATCTACTAATTAACAAATTAATCTTAGAACTATTCATATTCCTGTGGAAAGATTTTTTAAATATTTTCTTCTTTTATTCCTCTTATACAATTCAATTGTGTATTCTCAATTCTATTATTTCGGAAGGAACAAAGTTCAATATGAGAAATTCGACTGGAAAGTCTTAAAGACCGACCATTTCGATATCTATTATTATGATGAGATGCTGGACATAGCCGAAATAGGTGCAACTTATGCTGAAGAAATTTATGATGAATTAAAAGTAAGAATGAACCATGTTGTTACAAGAAGAATACCTCTCATCTTTTATAATACACATTTACATTTTCAGCAAACAAACACAACTCCAGGCTTTATTCCGGAAGGTGTTGGCGGTTTTTTTGAATTTATAAAAGGTCGTGTAGTTATTCCATCAACAGGTTCTTTGCATGATTTCAGGCATGTCATCAGGCACGAGCTTGTTCATGTTTTTATGACAAACAAAGTTTACAAAGTTCTTTCCGATCACAGGGAACCGGCAGATGTTTTACCTCCTCTCTGGTTTGTTGAAGGTTTAGCAGAGTATATGTCAACCGAAGTTGATGCACAGGCAGAAATGGTTATGCGGGATGCCGTTTTAAATAATTATTTTGTTGGGATTGATGATATTTATGCAATTTACGGTTCCTTTGTGATGTATAAGGAAGGACAAAATTTCCTTGAGTTTGTAGAAGAAGTATATGGAAAAGAGAAAATAACACTTATGCTTGAGAATATCTGGATGTTTTCAAGCTTTAATAAAGTAATTGAGCACACTTTAGGCAAAAGTATTGAAGATATTGATATAGAATGGTTGTACTATCTTAAGAAAAAATATTATCCTTTAATGGAAAACCGGTCTCCACTTGAAGCTGCGGCCAAAAAAATTACTAAAGAGGGTTTCAACTTTTCTCCTGTTTATTATAACAATGGTGAAGATACTATTATCTATTATGTGGCAAATAAAAATGGATATTCATCTCTTTACAGACTTGAGCTTGATGATGATTTGAATATAATTGATGATGACCTTGTTCTGCAAGGTGAAAAATCGGAAGAGCTTGAAGCTTTTCATTTGTTTCAATCTTCAATTGATATTACAGATGACGGGCTTCTTACTTTTGTAACTAAAAAAGGGGCTACAGATGCAATTCATCTTTTTTCTCTTGCGAGGAATGAAATAATAAATACTTTCCAGTATGATAATCTTGTCAATTTAACATCACCTAAATTCTCACCTGATAGAGATAAAATTGTTTTCCAGGCTGTTGATCAAAAGGGCTTTAGTGATATTTTTATTGTCGATATTGAAAGCGGTTTATTAACTAGACTTACAAATGATTATTACGATGATCGCGATCCTTCATTCGGAATTAATAAAAATCAAATTCTGTTTTCATCAGATCGAACATCAGGTGAATTTGAAAAGAAGTACAATATTTTCAACTATGATCTAATCTCAAATAAAATTGAATATGTAACTTACCTTAATTCAAATAATTCCTCCCCGGTTATGTCTCCGGGTAAAAAGAAAATCTTTTTTACCTCAGATGCTGATGGAGTAAGGAATATCTGGTCTATTGATATAGCTGACAGGGGCTCTGTAAAAAAAGTAACTCATTTCATTACAAGTGCATTCTACCCATCTTTTATGAATGATTCAACAATAATATTTTCAGGCTTTGAAAAATTCTCATTTAACATTTATAAGCTTGATGTTAACAAATCTTTGGAAGACACAATAGAAATTGCTATGCAATTTCCGCTATCGGCAGAAAAATGGAATGCAGTAATGGTTTCCGGAGATACGAACAGGGAAAAGCTAAAATATGAAAATGAATATACACTTGATTATGCACAAAGCCAGGTTAGTACCGATCCTATTTTCGGAACAAGGGGAGGTGCTATTCTTTCTTTAAGTGATCTTTTGGGAAACGATAATTATTTCTTTCTTATTTACAACACAGCAGATGTTCAAAGTGATTTTCTTAAAAGTTTTAATATTGCAATTCAGAGAGTGAACCTGAGTGAAAGAACAAACTATGGTTATGGTGTTTTTCATTTTAGCGGAAGAAGATATGATATAAGAGATTCAGATGAATTCTTTTTTGAAAG
>CAZECH010000169.1:0-6815 GCA_964510675.1 uncultured Ignavibacteriaceae bacterium | reverse complement strand
ATTTTATTATAACGTCAGGAAGATCATTTATATATTTCCCGCTGTAACGATCTCTGACTTTTATTACTTCTTTAACGGCTTTTTTACCTGTAACCGGATTTACCAACTCCAGAAAAGTATTTTCTATTTCCGAACATATATCATCATATTCTTTACCGGGATTGACTATTCCTTCAGGTTCTCTGCCATTTAAATTAATTCTTATGGCTCCGGTAAAATCAGTTGGAACAGTAAAAGCCTTACTGTTTTTCCAGTTATTTCCCAATGTTAAAAATCTTCTTGTCCAGGTATCCCATAATTTTTCAGGAACTACCTTTTTAACTTTTTCAATTCTTTCTGCCGATACTATCGTTTCAACTTTTTTTATTGCATAAGGTCCCCATCTTTTTGCAGGGAAAAGTTTATCAAATACATTTTCACTGTTTTGTTTTTTTTCATTCCCTCCTAATCCTATTTTTTTTAATATTTCAGGTACCAGATGCTGGCCTGAATAATTAGGTCCCATCCCTGTATTTGAAAATATAAAAAATGTCGCTTCGGGATATGCCAGAGTTATTTCTTTTATTGAATTATCCACTTCTTTATAGACTTCAAGAATAGCATCACCGCAAACTTGTGCAATATCAGAATTATATCCAGGATTTGTTTTATCAGTTAAATGCCAGAAATAATGCCCTGCCCAATGCGTTTCGGCAAAACCAACAAGAAAAAAATCCCAGCTTTCTTTCTCCAAAAGCCATTTTACAATAGAAGTTCTCATCCGTACACCCGCAAGAAGTTTTTGCATAAGCATTTTCCATTCGTTTACATCCTTAATCACTTTTTGGTACCATCCTTCAAGCGGATGATGGCCAAACTTATTAAAGATTTCTTTCAGTAATTCCGGAGGTTGTGAAGACTGCTTAAAGTTTAATCCTTCAGCGCCCCAGCCAATTAATTGCACACCATTAAAATCTTTAATAGGGTATATAACCGGTATATCCAGAATTGCAGTTCTTTTCTTTGCGTCACTGAGTTTTTCCCAGAATAAGGGATATCCAATTTCGTTAGCATATTTTTTAACAATCTGGTAAGAACCATTTTTTAGCTGCCTGTGATAAAATCCCATTCCGTGTTTTGCCGGTGAAACACCCGTATTAATTGAAGCCCATGTAGCTCCACTGGAAATTTCAGTACTGGACATCAACTTTCTCCAGGAACCTGTTTCCATAAGAGTCGAAATAGTAGGAAGGTGACCTTCTTTAGTCCATTTCTGAACAAGATCAATTTCAGCAGCTTCTAATCCTATGGCAATAATTTGTTTTTTATTTTTCTCCACTGTATTTCCTTAAGTATTATTTTTTGATTTTGTTGGTAAACAATATTTTATTAATACCGATAAACAAACCTTTGAAATGTTCTAAAACTATTCCGGCATTTCCATTAAAAATTAATTTTAAGGCAAGCCACAATGCACGAAACGGTAAAAAAACTGCACAGGATATTTTCTGAATAAAATTGGTATTTGATCTTAAAAGGTAGATATAATTTTTAATTTTACTTCTTTCATATAAAGGGTTAGGTTTTCTTCCCAGTTTTGTACCCTTATGAATTAATACTGCCTCAGAAAGATAGTATGTATAATACCCATGTTTTTTTGCATTAATGCACAAATCCACATCTTCCCATCCATAAGGAGAATAGTTTTCATCGAATCCTCCGAGTTTAAAAAACAACTCTCTCCGAATCATCATTCCAAAACTACCGCAGGCATCAACATATCCGGAATTGTCAAACTGACCTTTATCATTTTTTCCGCTTCCAATATCATATATTGATCCGTTAAAGAAATTTGCTCGTATCCCTGTAGACATTATAGTATTTAATTTATGATCCGTATAAGCTTTGCCGCAAGCAATTCCGACTTGCGGATTATTACTTAAAAGAGTAACGAGTTTTGTTATAAAATTATTTTTAATAATAACATCATTATCGAGAAAAAGGAGATACTTATGATCAAATTTTTTTTCTGCAAAATGCCAGCCGGTATTTCTTCCGGGACCCGCACCCGAATTTATTTTATTTTTAATAAGATGTATTGCAGGATATTCAGAGCTTACAGCCTCAGCGGAATTATCAGTCGAAGCATTATCAACTACTATAACTTCATATTCTTTATGATCCTGGTTATACACACTTTCGAGACATTCGAGGAGATATTCTTTTTTATTATGGTTTAATACAATTATAACTATAAAACTATTTTTATTCATGTAAAAAGTTTTTTATAAAAGAAATCAATTTAATTTTTTTCAATTATTTCAATAGTATTGTTTTCTTTTTTCTTTTTTGAAAAAGCGAAATCTTTAAGTTCAAACAAACCTCCAGTTAAGGAAGTTAAAATTGATCGAAAGAGAAATAGAAATGAGAGTGCCATTGAATCACTCGGAAGAACTCCATACTGCCCAAGAAGAAAAACTAAAGTACCTTCTCTAATGCCGAGTCCGGCAAATGAAATTGGAATCATAAGGACAATTGCCAGTAAAGATCTTACCCAGCCCAATATCCAGATGCTTACATTAATATTTAAAGATTGCGAAAAGCAAAATAAAGAAACAACCCCTATCCCATGGTAAAGCAGCATCAACCCAATAATTTTAATATGATCAGTTAAACTTAAATTTTGAAACTGTTGCATGGCTTCTATGAACTTACTGCACTTATCTTTTATTAATAAGGGTATTGGCAGTGTTATAAATATTTTATTTAAAAAGTTTAAAGCGGTTTTATTTAATAGAAGGATATAAGTCATAACCATAGCTATGAATATTAATACCCAAACGGAAATAAGGTTAATATTTTGTAAAGCTACTAAAGATGGAAAAGAAAAAAATATTCCCAGAAAAACTATAATAAGCACTTCAAGGAAACGATTGAAAACAACAACTGCGGCTGCAGATGATTTTTTACCATGCTTGGATAGCTTATACCATTTTATCGCTCCACCTGAAAGTGTGCCTGGAAGAAAAAGACCATAAAAACTGGTTGCGAGTTGAATCTTAATTATTTCAAATACAGTTAAGCTCATTCCTTGTATCTTTGTCAGATATTGAGTTTCAAGTGCGGAAAGGTAGTTGATTGGGCTTGCTAGTATGATCCCTATTAAAATAAAAATTATTTCTGCCGATTTAATGGAATCCCATATTTGTGAAAGCGGAATAGTTTTAAAAAGATAAATAAGGAGAATTCCCGACAAAATAATTTTTAATGCAAGCAGTATTTTATTTTTCATTTTGCTTGTCTGTTAAATAAATTTTTTCAAGCTCTTCTTGGTTAAGCGGATTAGCTGAAAATGAATTCAAAATTTCATCCAGATGTTTCCGGTTACTAAATCCCGGCAGTGCAACAGATACACCCTCAAGCTGCATTAAAAACTGTAATGCAGCCTGAACCATTGTACGGTTTTCATTTACAAGAAATTTTAATTCCTTCGCTTTTCTCTTTCTTTCTTCAAATAATTTCCTATCAAACGCCCACTTCTCGGCTTTTGTATCAGAAATTTTATCGGTTAATAAACCCTTTGCAAGAGGAAGCCGGGCTATAACGCCGAAATTATTTTTAACAGCGATTGGCAATATATCTTTGACTGGCTGGCTGTCAATCATATTAAGTTCAATTTGAATTGAAGATATGCCATCTAGTTTTAAACTTAAAAGAGCTTGTTCAACAGAATCGCAAGAAACACCATAAAATCTGATTTTACCCTGAGATTTAAGTAATTCAAATGATTCACAAAAATTTCCCGTTTCTAAAATTTTATTTGTCGGATGATGAAGTAAAAGTAAATCAAGGTAATCTGTTTGAAGTCTCTTAAGACTCTCCTCAACAGTTTTAAAGATAAATCCCTTTGAAAAATCATTACGTCTTTGTGAACGATATAAATTTGGTAAGTTTTTTTTTACAGGAGTTAAGAGACTTTTTATCGGATTTAAGAATGGTTTTATTTTTTTCGCAAATGTTCCGGCTGTTGTAAATGTTACTCCTGCTTTGCTGGCAATAATTATCTTATCCCTGTTAGCTTTTAATGTTTTGCCAATTAATCTTTCACTATTTCCATTGCTGTAGTTCGGCGCTGTATCAAAAAAATTAATTCCCGATTCAAAAGCCTGGTGTAAAGTCTTTAATGATTCATCATCATTTTTATTGTACAGACTTTTTCCAATACCTGAACATCCCATTCCAAGAGCAGAAACCTTTAAGCCTGTTTTTCCAAGAGTTCTATATATCATAAGAGATTTTAAATAATTTTTTATTTTTCAATCGAATAAATCTTTGCTAATTCTTCATCAGTTAATTGGGGTGAGTTTAGAGTGCCAAGGTTTTCCTTTAATTGTTTACGATTTATGGAACGAGGAATAACCGTTGAAACTTCCTGAAACCTTAAAACAAATTTAAGTGCTGCTTGAGATAAAGTCCGGTTAGGCTTTACCAGAAATTGGAATTGTTTTGCTCTTTCTTTTTTTCCCTCAAACTCCTTTTTGTTGTGAGCATAAGTTTCAGCCAGGATATCACTAAATGTATTAGTCAGATGACCCTGTGCACGTGGATTTCTTGCTATAATTCCGACTCCTCTTTTTTTACCACAAATCAATATTTCTTTTACATGTTGTGTATATAAAAGGTTAAATGTTATCTGGACTGATGAAATTTCAGGGTAATTAAAACAAGTGAATGCATCTTCATTATTCGCACAGGAAATCCCAAAATATCTAATCTTGCCTTGTTCTTTAAGTTTGTTTAATGTTTCAATATAACCGCCTTCTTTTAAAATTATTCCCGAAGGTTTATGCAATTGGAAAAGATCAATATAATCTGTCTGCATTCTTTTTAAATTTTTCTCCACAGCCTTGGTTAAATAATCCGCAGAGAAGTCAGAACGTTTTTGTTTAGCACGCATTAAATGTAGAGGAATCTTTATTGAAGGTATGTATTTACTTACTGGCCTGATCATTGGCCTGAGTTTTAGAATAAATTGTGCCACTGGTGTATATAAAGTTCCTGCTTTAGTACCAATAATAATTTTATCTCTTTTCCCTTTAAATGCTTTCCCGATTAACATTTCACTTTCTCCCTGGCTGTAATGATCGGAAGTATCAAAAAAATTTACTCCTGAATCGAAAGCTTCAAGAAGTGTCTTAATTGATTCACTATTATTTTTATAAAAGAGTCCTCCGGCAATCGATTGACAACCAAAACCTATTTCCGAAATGATCAAATCAGTTTTACCAAGATTTCTGTAATTCACTTTAGGATTTTTGGGAATAATTAAAATAGATTAAGATAATGAATAGATCTGCTTCAGTTCATCTTCATTGAGTGGTTGTGCAGATAGTGCACCAACATTCTCATATAGTTCCTCACGATTAACAGCACGCGGAAGCACTACTGAAATTCCATCAAGCTGTAGAACAAATTGAATTGATGCTTGTGCCATTGAACGATTTTCTTTTATAAGGAATTGGAAAGCAGCAACTCTTTTTTTTCTCTCTTCAAACTCACTTTTAGAAAAAGCCGAACTGTCTCCCATAATATCATCACTATTTTTTGTAAAGAGGCCAATTGCTCGAGGATGACGCGAAATTAAAGCAAGATTTTTTGTCTTTATAAGCGGGATGAGTTTGGTTATAGCTTCCTGGTCAATTAAGCTTATTGCTACCTGAAGTGAAGAAATACCTGTAAATTTCAAACAGAGCAGGGCATCTTCAACTGTTAGGCAGGTAATACCATAATATCTAACCTTGCCTTGAGTTTTTAATTTCTCAAGGGTTTCAATAAAATCTCCCTGTTCAATTATTTGTGTGGAAGGTTTATATAACTGGAATAAATCAATATAATCTGTCTGAAGACGGATCAAACTTTTTTCAACAGCCTGAAGAATGTATTCATCCGAATAATTGAAACGTAATTGTGAAGCTCTGAAATAATGTAAAGAGCTTTTAAAAGGTCGGAGAAATCCACCGAACGGTCTTGCCAAGGATCTGACTTTTAATGCCAAACTCCCTGCTTGTGAATACATAAGCCCGGCTTTACTAGTAATAATGACTTTGTCTCTACGATCTTTAAACCCCTTTCCAAGAAGTTCCTCACTATTCCCTAAACTATGGTGGTCTGATACATCATAAAAATTAATTCCATAATCAAAAGCCCGGTGAAGTGTTCTTACTGATTCTTTATCATCCCGGTGATATAAACCGCCTCCTAATGACTGACAACCGAGTCCGAGCTCTGATACTTTTAAATTTGTGTTTCCAAAATCTCTATACTTCATGGAAATCTTTCCTTATAAGTTTTTGATTTGACAAATTAGTTATCAAAAAGTTCGGTAATAACATTGCCTTCAAAGTTCTCATGTATTTTTAGGTCTAACAGATGAAGCCATGTTGGTGTCATATCAATTATTCCTGAATTTTCAATTCTCTTATTCTTTGCAATTCCCGGTCCTTTTGCCAGAAGAATTCCATTAATTCTATGGCTTCCGGAAGTAGGCCAGTTCATATTTTCTCTCCATCTTTCCACAAAGATCGAATCTTTATTTTTATCATTTTCAGTTGGCATATAAGCACTGTCAACCCAATCTATTAATAAATCAGGGGCAAATTCTGAATAGGGTCCATTATATAATTCTTCCCTTTTATAAATTTTGTTTACAGCCTTTTTCCCTGTTGACGGATCAATCAGGGAAGACAACTTATTAATGATTTGATCTCTCACATTTTCATAGTGTTCTTTTTCAACAATCCCATTGGGATCTCTTCCTTTAAGATTAATAAAAATAT
>CAZECH010000168.1:4568-6904 GCA_964510675.1 uncultured Ignavibacteriaceae bacterium | reverse complement strand
TTGTTAACTGGTAACCAATTCCGCTGGAAGCACCTGTGATGATGATGTTTTTATTTGAGAATTTCAATTATTACGCAAATTGTAAATTATTATTGTAGGAACAGGACTATTACTTCTGCATCAGCAAAACCATTATTGCCTTTTGCACATGCAGCCTGTTTTCAGCTTCATCAAAAACAACTGAGTTTGGTGAATCAATTACTTCATTAACAACTTCATCTCCTCTATGTGCAGGCAGACAATGAAGAAAAAGATAATCTTCTTTAGCATTCTTCACCAGCTTTTCATTAACTTGGTAAGGAATGAAAATATTTTTTCTTTCTTTTGCTTCTGATTCCTGCCCCATACTTGCCCAGACATCCGTGTAAATTATATCCGCATCTTTAACAGCTTCTTCAGGGCTGTCAAGTATTTCAATTTTGCTGTTCATAGCTTTTGCATTTCTTAAAGCATTGTTTACTATTTCTTCATTAGGTTTATATCCTTTTGGAGAAGCAATTGAAATATTCATCCCAACTTTGGAACATCCGTGCAGCAGACTATGAGCCATATTATTTCCATCACCAACGTAGGCAAGCTTTAATCCTTTCAGCTTTCCTTTATTTTCAAGAATTGTAAAGAGATCTGCCAAAACCTGGCAGGGATGTAGAAGATCAGTTAATCCGTTTATGACAGGGATGGAGCCATATCTTGCGAGATCAATTACATCCTGGTGATCGAATGTTCTTATCATTATTCCTTCAAGATATCTTGAAAGAACTTTTGCAGTATCGGAAATATTCTCACTTCTTTTTAACTGAAGATCAGTTGGACCGAAATACAAACCAATTCCACCAAGCTGGTAAATTCCGGTTTCAAACGAAACTCTTGTTCTGGTGGATGGTTTTGAAAAAATCATTCCGAGTGTTTGACCCTCAAGATGCTTGTGCGGAATACCATTCTTCAATTTCTTTTTGAGATCTGCTGATAGATCAAAGATTGCATTTATTTCATCAAGTGCAAGATCATTTATAGAAATTAAACTTTTACCTTTCATATTAATTTTCATGAGTTATTTCCTTAATGTTTAAGAAATGCCGGATTTTGAAAATCTGATACATCTAAATTACTATTCTTGTCCCCGTATCTATATTATTCAATTGAGTTGCTTCAGTAATGATAGTTTCATTACCTGTATTTTTAACAAAATAAATTGCTGCTTTTATTTTAGGTTCCATACTTCCGGATGCAAATTCACCATCTTCACAATATTTGATTAACTCATCAAGCTTAACAATTTCAAGAGCCTTCTGATTTGGCTTATTAAAATTAATATAAACATACGGAACATCAGTAAGCAAATAAAGAATATCTGCATTGATTTCACTTGCAAGAAGCGAAGAAGCAATGTCTTTATCAATAACAGCTTCAACTCCCTGAAAATGATTTTTCTCATCGAGATAAACAGGAATACCGCCACCACCTGCCGTAATTACAATATTGCCGGATAAAGCAAGTTCCTTTATGGTATCTTTATTAATTATCTCCAGAGGTTGAGGTGAAGCAACAACTCTTCTCCATCCTCTTTTTCTTGAATCTTCTTTAAATACAAAATTATTAATTTTTGCAAGCAAGTCAGCCTCCTCCTTAAGAAAGAATGTTCCGACCGGCTTTGTAGGGTTTTTAAAAGCAGGGTCATTCAAATCAACCAGCACTTCTGAAATTACCGTAACGACATTCTTTTTAATATTGTTTTCAAGTAGAATATTCTTGATCTGCCTTTCTATCATATAGCCAATTCCACCCTGTGAATCAGCAACGCAAATATCAAGAGGCATTTGGGGAATTTTATAAGTGTTGTATCCAGCTTCATTTCTTAACAAAATGTTGCCAACCTGTGGACCGTTACCATGTGTAATTACCAGGTCATATTCATTTCTTATAAGTTTAGCAAGATTAACACAAGTATCATAAGTATTTTTCTCCTGCTGCTTAATTGTCCCCATCTGGTTTCCACGTAGAAGTGCATTTCCACCAAGAGCAATAACTGCAAGTTTTTTCCCGACTCTGCCGGGAGGTGTTACCATCACAAAAGTCCTTTTCCCTTCAAAACAGTTTCAAGTGTTACATTACCTATTTCATTGAGATCATAAGTAACTCGTGTGGAAGGTTTGTTGATTTTCAGTAGTCTGCCAAGATCAATTGGAGTTCCGATTATAACAGAATCGCAATCGGTTCTGTTAATCGTTTCTTCAAGATCTTTCATTTGCGTTTCACCATATCCACGAAGACGGGGCCGACTTTGTTGGTGATCATGTAGAGGCGCTTCGTCTTCGAGGAGATGAAGATGTGGGCCA
>CAZECH010000168.1:0-4558 GCA_964510675.1 uncultured Ignavibacteriaceae bacterium | reverse complement strand
TTCTGTTAATCGTTTCTTCAAGATCTTTCATTTGTTTTTCTCCTTATCCCATTGCAGGGAGAAGTACTCCTATATCAGGATATTTTTTGAAAGTTGCAGTGATTGAACCAACCAAGTATGGCCTAGGATCAACCAGCTTTGACGCACCAAGTCTCTGAGCTGCAATCGTCCCGGCACCATATTTCATTTCGCCATGTGTTAAAGTTGGACCATCTTCAATTACTAATACGCGCTTACCTTTAATCAGTTCAGGATTATCAGCAGTTACCGTTGATTCAGCTTCAATTATTCTTGCGTTAGGATTAACTTCTTTAATATTTCTTTTTACCTTTTGAATATTTTCCGGATCAGCAGAATCAATTTTATTTATCACAACAACATCAGCCATTCTTAGCGAAGTATTACCCGGGTAGTAAATCATTTCATGCCCTGGCCTGTGAGGATCAACTACTGTAAATGTTAAATCAGGTTTATAAAACGATGTGTCATTATTACCCCCATCCCATAAAATAATATCAGCTTCTTTCTCTGCTTCTCTTAATATCGCTTCATAATCAACTCCTGAATAAATAACTCCACCTTTTGCAATATGAGGTTCATACTCTTCAATCTCTTCAATAGTACAATTATGTTTTTTAAGGTCATCGTAAGTTCCGAACCGCTGAACTTTTTGTTTAACCAGGTCACCATAAGGCATAGGATGCCGGACAGCAACAACTTTTTTTCCTGCATCTCTCAGGATGTTCACAATCTTTCTTGATGTTTGGGATTTACCGGATCCTGTTCTTACAGCTAATACTGCTATAACAGGTTTGCTGCTTTTTATCATAGTTTTCTCAACACCTAAAAGAGTAAACGCAACACCTGCAGTATTTACAATTGATGCTTTTGTCATAACATAATTGAATTGAACATCTGAATAAGAAAAAATAACTTCATCAACTTTTAATTCTTTAATTAACTCAGTTAGTTTTGATTCTTCAAATATTTTTATCCCGCCGGGGTAATTTTTTCCTGCTAATTCTGAAGGATAAACTCTTCCTTCAATATTAGGAATTTGAGTAGCTGTAAAAGCAACAACGTTATAGTCATCATTGTTTCTGAACACACAATTAAAATTGTGAAAGTCACGACCAGCCGCTCCCATGATTAGAATATTTTTTTTTGACATTATAGATTTCCTTAAGAATGTACGTAAAATAAATAATAGATAAGCAAATAAGGGGTTTAAGCTAGGTTCCCTGTAACCGATATGCTATAAGAAACATCATTTATCTGAAAATTGTTAAAATTCTTAACAGCAATTTAATAAATACCTCTCAAAAAGGTAACTTTAATCGGCAATATAGTTATCTGTATTTCCTTTTTACATCCATTTTTATCTTTTGGTGTGATTATGGACAAATATAAAATAAGGGATTGTTTTGGTTTTACTAAACAAATTGTTATTTTTTCACAAAAATTATTCCAATGATAGTTACGAAAATACTTCAAATTGAAAACATCGCAGTTGGCAAGGAAATTGTTAAAACTCAATTTGCCTGCGAACTGAAAAAGTGTAAAGGTGCCTGCTGTACGGTCGAAAGTGAATATGGTGCACCTCTTATGTATGAGGAACTGGAACAGATTGAAAATGTTCTTGAATCAGTAAAAGGTTATTTACCTGAAAAGCATAAGCTGGAAATTGAGAAGAAAGGCTTCTTTGAACAAAAAGATAGTGAATTAATGACGAGAAGCTTCGATAATAAAGCATGTGTATTTGTTTACTATGAGGATGACATTGCAAAATGCGGAATTGAAAAAGCTTTCCTGGATGGAAGAACAGATTTCAGGAAACCGATTTCATGTCACTTGTTTCCTATACGAATAAAAGATTTTGGCGGCGATGTTTTAAGATTTGAAAAGTTTAGTGAATGTTCTCCTGCGATCAAAAAAGGCAGAGAAGAAAAAATTAATCTTGTTGATTTTTGTAAAGAATCGTTAATAAGAAAATATGATCATAAATGGTTTCTAAAACTCAAAGAATTTACGGATAATAAAAATGTTAACACTTAATCAGAGACTATCACAACAACAGAAATTATCTCCACAGCAGATACAATATCAAAAGCTCCTTCAGTTAAATACGCTCGCGCTTGAACAAAGGATAAAAACAGAACTTGAAATTAATCCGATTCTTGAAGAAGTCGATGATGAAGAACTTACACAGGAAGAAAAGAAAGATGATGAAGAACCGGATGAACATGAGGATTTTGATAAAGAAGAATTTGTTTTAGAAGATTTTATGAATGATGTCGACTTCGACGGGGATAAAGCAAACAGAAGCTCTGACGATGATATTTATCATCCGGTTGCGCCTGCGCGGGAGTCATTAACCGAGCATCTTCTAGAGCAATTAAGTATGCTCAATCTCTCGGAAAATTTATTCTCATTAGGGGAAGAGATTATCGGAAACCTTCATATAGACGGATATCTGAAAAGAAACCTGAAAGATTTGGTAGATGAATTAAGTATGTTTGCACATATAGATGTATCAATGGCAGACGCTGAAACCTTGTTGAAGAAAATCCAGACGTTTGATCCGGTTGGGATTGCATCAAGAAACCTTCAGGAATGTTTGCTTGTTCAATTAAACCATTCTCATTTTGACTCTTATTATAAATATTTAGCACAGCAATTACTTGAAAATTGTTTTGATGATTTTACGAAAAGACGTTTCGATGCAATCAAGCTGAAATTGAATCTTACGGATGAAACATTAAAAATTATAGTTGATCTTATACAGAAATTAAATCCGAAACCTGGTGAAGGCAATATTGAATCCGTTGAAATGAACCAGATTACTCCTGATTTTATTTTAGAAAAGATTGACGATAATTTTGTAATTACTTTAAATGATCGAAGTATGCCTTCAGTTACAGTTAGTAAAACATATCTTGAAATGTTCAATGCAAACAGGAAAAACAAAAAGAATCCCAGGGAGAAAGAAACATATAAATTTTTACGCGAAAAATTTGAATCAGCTAAATGGTTTATTGCATGCATACAGCAAAGAAGAGAAACTTTAATGAAAATAATGCAGGCAATTCTTGAAAGACAGTACCAGTTTTTTGAGAAAGGACCGAAATATCTGAAGCCTATGATTTATAAAGATATAGCAGAAGAAATTATGATGGATATTTCAACAATCAGCCGCGTAGTAAATGGAAAGTATGTTCAAAACCCGATGGGTATTCATGAATTAAAATATTTTTTTAGTGAAGGTTTAAGAACAGATTCAGGTGAAGAAGTTTCCAACAAGCATATTAAAGAAAGATTAAAAGAATTAATTGAACAGGAAGATAAACAATCTCCGCATAGCGACGATAAATTGGCTGAGATTCTAAATGCAGAAGGAATCCATATCGCAAGAAGAACTGTGGCAAAATACCGGGAACAGTTAAGAACACCTGTTGCAAGATTAAGAAGACAGGTATGATCGGCTATGTAGTCGATGTAATAATTATAATAACGGGGTTTGTTTTTTTCGCTGTTACACATTCAATCTTTTCCTCATTTAAATTCAAAAGAATTATTGCAAGCCGGATTGAAAATTATATGGCTTTTTACAGACTTGCTTACAATATCATTTCGTTTATAATAATTTTACTTCTTTATTTTTATTTACCCAAACCAGATGTAATTATTTATGATCTGAAATACCCCCTTGATATTATTATTTTATTCCCGCAGCTATTAAGCCTTGCTGGTTTACTTTTGTCTTTTAAATTCATAGGTTCAAAAGAGTTTCTTGGAATAAGCCAGTTAAAAAGGTGGTTTAAAAATGATTTTGATATTAATGAACTTGATGAAAAAATGACGTTGAATATAAACGGACCATACAAATATATGAGGCATCCGGTTTTATTTTTCAGTGCTTTATTCCTTTTGTTCAGACCGGTTATGGATCTTTTCTATTTAACTTGCCTTATATGTATTATATTATACACTTATATTGGTTCTTTTTATGAAGAAAAACGGCTTGTTGAAAAATTTGGTGAGAAGTATTTAAGATACCAGAAAGCTGTACCAAGGTTTTTTCCATTTAGATTATTTAATCCTTACAGGGAAAATGAGAACGGCCAATAAATAATTAAGCATAAAACAGATTAGTAATCTGTTTTACAAAAAGGTATAATAACAGAATTTAAGAAGGTATTAAATGACAGATAAAATCAGGTCAACAACAATATTAGGTATTATCGCAGATGGTGAAGCTGCTTTGGGCGGCGATGGGCAGGTTTCACTTGGCAATACTGTAATGAAACACAATGCAATGAAGATAAGAAAAATAGCAAAGGGGAAAGTTTTATGTGGATTTGCAGGCGCTACCGCTGATGCATTTACTTTAATGGAAAGATTTGAAGATAAGCTTGAACAGTATAGGGGAAATGTAAACCGTGCAGCAGTAGAACTTGCTAAAGACTGGAGGACAGATAAATTCCTTAGGAAGCTTGAAGCAATGCTTGCTGTTGTTTCCGAAGAAAAAGCTTTGGTTATTTCAGGTAATGGTGATGTA
>CAZECH010000167.1:0-6904 GCA_964510675.1 uncultured Ignavibacteriaceae bacterium | reverse complement strand
ATTTTTGGTCCCGGTATAAGAAAATAAAAAGCCGCACCCAGTTTTATTCTTTCAAGAGCCGTGCTAAGATTCTTTATATTATAGTTTCCGCTTGAATTTCCATACTGAAGATTCTTGAACATTAATCTTTCTTCATCATGACTTTCCATATATCCTACAAGATGAGGTTTAACCCAGCCACGATTTTTATAGGAAATTCCCGAAAAATCCCAATTACCGCAGGGACCGGATTGATATCCCATAGTTGCCTGATTGTAGTTACAATTATGATTTCCCCATAGCATCATTCCATAATTTGCCAGAATTGTTTCTTCATTATTAGGCGCAAAATGTTCAAGTATAACATAAGCTGTTGAATCAAATTCCCAAATGCTGTCAGCCATTCTTTCTAAAATTTCAATTCTTGCCGCATCATAACCACTTCCATCACCGGGAGTATTCGTAAATCCTTTAGTAAAATCAAACCTGAAACCATCAAATTTATATTCTTCAATCCAAAAGCGATTTACCCTATCCACAAAATCCTTAGTAGCCTGGCTTTCATGATTGAAATCATAACCAAATGAAAAAACAGGATTTGGAGATGTAACATTAAACCAGGGATTATTTGAAGCAGGACGATTATTAACAGCATCCCAGTATAATTTTACTAATGGAGATTGTCCATAAGCATGATTCAAAACCATATCAAGAATTACTGCAATACCATTTGCATGTGCTGAGTCAATAAATCTTTTTAAATCATCCTTAGGCCCATAATATTTATCAACGGCAAGATGAAAGCTTGGATTATAACCCCAGCTTTCATTTCCCTCAAATTCCATGATTGGCATTAACTCGATTGCATTAATGCCAAGGTTTTTTAGATAGCCTAAAGTATCAATTAAAGTTTTATAATCATGGGTGGCAAGAAAATCACGGATAAGCAATTCATAAATTACTAGATCGGTTTTCGCCGGTCGTTGAAAATCAGTTATGTTCCAATTGTATGGAGTTTGATTTGTTTGAAGAACCGAAACAGGTCCAGCAGTTTTTCCTGCAGGATAAGGTTTTAAATTCGGGTAAGTTGTACTTGATATAAATTGATCATTCCATGGATCAAGAACTTTTTCAGAATAAGGATCAGCAATTCTTATTTCTCCATCAACATAATACTGAAATCCGTACTCCTGCTGAGGAGTTAATCCTGAAAACGTAATCCACCATAAAGAATCATTCGGAGTTTTCTTCATATAAAATGCAGGTTCAACTTCCCAGTTTGTAAAATCTCCAATCACATAAACAAAATTCTTTAATGGAGCATATAGTACCAGAGTAACAGTGTTGTTATTAATATAATTGATTCCGTTTTTCACCCCGGAAGGCAAGGTTGCCGTTTGTACGGAAGAATTAACAACATAGTAAAATGAATCGGCTTTTACCTGACCAAGATTATTATTATAAGCTTCTGCTTTAACCCAAAATTTGCCCTGCTGATTTACTATTATGTCATAAATTAGAGTACTGTCGTTAGTTTGTGTTACGAGAGAATCATTAATAATAAGTGCAAGTCCATCCGAATGAGATGAAATAGCCTCGACAGTTATTGTATCCCCTGTTTCTGCAAATATAGGATTTAAAAAAGAAGCATCCGGAGAGATAATTGCAACATTCAATCCGACCCCGAACATTGGAAGAAAAATATCACCGCCGGATTCTGTTTTCCCTTCAAGAAAATTCCCTCCAACCGGAACACCACTTCTGAAAACAAAACAAACATGGGTAATCTGTTCAGAAACAGGGACATTATAAAAAGACCTTGCAGAAGGTTTTATTTCAAATCTGTAAAGATCGGTGCCAATTCTTTCCAATTTTGTTTCAGGTGTATTTTGACCCCAATTGGTTTTTACATATCTCCAATTGGATCCAGAGGTACTTAAGTTTGTAAGTACACCGGTATGTGCATAAACATCTCCGGTATAGCCCATCAGACCTTGATTCCCTTGAGTTGCATCAAATATTACCGTAATTGAATCCTGATCCATTGGGAATGGAGGGCTCCATGTAATAATTTGTCCAAAAGATACATGCAATAAAGAAAGAAATAAACCGATAAGTAGTTTTAGTTTCATATTTTTCCTTTAATTAATATCGGTAAAATCAGGCTTACCTCCATCTACCCATGCAGTAAAAATCAGAGAGGCTAAAGAATTATAAGCAGATTCAAACTGAATTTTAGTTACATATTTTGTTTTAAACCAGAGCAAACTGTAATACTGGTCGTTCTCTGTTGAACCGGATTTATTGTCAGCAAATTTATCTGCATTAAGAAGAATTTCACTTAGTGAATTTGAGTTTGATATATAATCAAAAATAAAATCCAAAGGCTCCTCGACATAAACAACTTCAAAACCTTTAGTTTCTTTTGATAATTCATCAATATATCTTTCAATCATAAAAGATTCATACCTACGGTGAATGCCCTCTTGACCCGTAAGCTGTCCATCATAGTTCAACATAGTGTGCATCGGTTGATGAGCATCTGCAACATAATGAGCAAGGTCTGAAGCATAAATTAAAATTTTATCCCGGTTCTTTTCACTAAATGATTTTGCAAGATTTTTAAAAGTTTCCAGAGTTGCCCATGGAAGTAACCCCATTTTTGTAACAACACTATCTCCATAAAGATTAATTAATTGATTCTTATCCTGTACCATTCTTCCATTAAGAAATTCTTCATAAAAATCTATATCAATAAAATGCTTGGGGCCTTCTGTTTTATCGTTACTCTTCCGGGTATCAGGATCGGTTGAATGGTTTGATATAAAATTCTGATACTGTTCTATACCTTTTATTTTTTCTTTTAAACGATCAACAGCTTTCTTAGCAATTAATTTATGTCCATCATCTCCCCACGGGAAAGATAATCCGGCGACTAAAATTAAAATCACAATAAGTTTAGTTCTCATTTTTCTTTCCTGTAATTTGAACAATGATATTTCTTTTCCTTGGTCTGTTATCAAAATCAATTAAAATAATCTGCTGCCATGTCCCGAGCAATAAATTCCCATTTGAAAAAGGAATAGTTAATGAAGCTCCCTGCAAAGATGCACGAACATGTGAATGCCCGTTTCCATCATGCCAGGTTTTATCATGCTGGTAAGAAACATTGGAGGGAATTATCTTTTCAAAAAATGCAGGATAATCTTTTCGTAAACCAGGCTCAAATTCTATTGTTGTAATTCCCGCAGTTGAACCTCCGACAAACACCAGGACATTTCCTTCAATGAACCTATATGAAGAAATTTTCTCCTGTACATTTTGAGTAATATCCAGAATGTCAGTATCGCCTTTTGTGGTTATCGTAAAGGAATCTGTAACAATATCCATTAAACTATATGATTTTTATGTTAAGAAGTTACCCAAGCCCCGAAGAAGTTTCAAGGGAGAAATCATTTAATACGAATGCAAATACAATCTTTTTTACTTTTTGAGGTTTTCCAACTAATAATTGATCTTCACCAGAAGAAGTTCATTGAATGGACTTAAACCAGTTAACAAGATAAAGAATTTATAACAAGATAAAGAATTTATAACATGTTGTCTGCATTCGTTATTTCAGTGCTTTATGGACTTCATTCCAATATGAACGGCGGAGTTTCAGGGAGGCAGTTGCATCTGTTCTTATCTCTAGGACTGAAAAATTTTTCTTCTTGCTTGCCTTTCTGAATTCCATTTCAAAATTTTTCCAGCTTTTAATAAGAGAATAATTGCCGTTAAACGATTCAACTATTGGTTTAAAATTAAGATTATGCGGTGCAACAAAAAAATCCTTAAAAATCTTACCATATTTTGAAATGGGAAGAACTTCAAAAATTCCACCTCCATTATTATTTATTAAAACGATGACTAGAGGAATTTTATATTTCTTTGCTGCGAGAAGGGAATTCATATCATAATAAAAAGCAGAATCTCCTATTAGTAAAACTGTTGGTGTCTTCTCAACAGAAGCTAAACCGAGTGCAGTAGAAATAATGCCGTCAATTCCGCTTGCACCACGGTTGTTAAAGACCTTAATGTTTTTATTTATGACAGGAGCAAAGTAATCAAAATCTCTGATAGGCATGCTGTTGGAAATCATTAAGTTTGATTTTTCGGGAAGGAGATTAACAAGTTCTTCAATTATTCTGCATTCATTCGGGAATTTAGATTTTCTAATAATCTTATTTTTTATCGCAAGAGATTTTATGTCAACTTCTTTAAATGATTTTATCCATTCGTTTGAACTTCTATCCATTTTTTGTGATTGAAGTTGTTCAATCATCTTCTCGCAAAATAAATATGGTTTGCATGCAAAAGATGCATTTGACCTGTTTGCAGGATCGAACCAATCACCATATTCATTTACCATAAAACGGATTGCGGTACATTTTTCGAGATAAATATCCAGTGCTTTAGAAGTAATTGTTCTTCCAAATTGTAAAATTATTTCCGGCTGATAATTCCCATTAAATGATTCTGATCTGAGAAATCCTTCAAATGCAGAAAGAATATTTTCTTTGCTGTGTTTGCCAAAACGGAATTGTGAAGCTCCATCTGCAAGAATGGGGTAACCAAGAACTGAGGCAAGCTTCTGACAGTTCCTGTGAAAATGTTCGTTGTAGTTTTCAGGACCCGCAATTATTAATCCTTTTTTATACTTCACAAAAAAATTACCAAGTTCTTTAAACCATTTTTCAGAAACAATATCTTTTTCAACTTCTTTATAAAGATTTTTTTTAACTGGCAAAACAAGCTCGGAAGATTTAATTGCTTCTTCAGTTACTTCATCTGTAAAATCATCCGGTTCAAAGGGTTTCCTAAAAGGGAAGTTAAGATGCACAGGGCCTTTTGAACGAACAACACTTTCATAAACGGCTCTTTTAGCAATTGCTTTTATATGCCTTATCCTTCTTGGAATTATTTCAGGAAGTCCAACATCAAAAAACCATCTTATATGATTTTTATAAAGATTAATTTGATTGATAGTCTGGTTTGCACCAGTATTTAAAAGTTCAGGAGGTCTGTCCGCAGTACATACAATTAAAGGAATTCTCTGCTGATACGCTTCAATTATTGCCGGATAAAGTTCTGCTGTTGCTGTTCCTGAAGTACAAACAATAACAACAGGAGAATCTGTTGCTTTGGCAAGACCAAGAGCAAAAAAAGCTGAACTCCTTTCATCAATGTGAACAAAAGATTTTACTTTTTTATTTTCTGCTAATGCAAGAGTTAAAGGAGTGTTTCTTGAGCCTGGCGAGATGCAGGCATATCTTATTCCGATTGAAGTTAATTCATTTACAAATGTTTCTGCCCAAAAGTGATTGCGGTTAATTTTTTTCATTAAAGAGAGATAAGATTGGTTTTAACTTGATTTCAGTTTCTTCAAATTCAGCATCGGGTTCAGAACCTTCAACAATACCACCGCCGGCATAAGCTGCAAGTTTATTAGCGGTAGTAACTGCCGATCTTATGGCAACAGCAAATTCTCCTTCATTATACAAATTAAACCAGCCTATAATTCCAGAGTATAGTCCTCTTCGCTGGCTTTCAAGTTTCTTAATAAGATTTAATGCTGTATCTTTGGGAAAACCACAAACAGCAGGAGTAGGATGAAGTTCTTTGAGAATGCTCATAATACTTATCCCATTATTTATTTTAGCGGTCATCTTTGTTACAAGATGCTGGATATTCTTTAATTTTTTTACAGATGGAGTTTCATTAAAAGTTAAATCTTCTCCAATATTTTTTAGAGATATTTTTAATTGATCAAGAACATACCTGTGTTCTTCAAGATCTTTTTTATTTAAAGAAAGTTTCTTTTCTAGTTGAATATCTTCCGCTTCAGATTCGCCTCGTTCAATGGAGCCAGCAATTGCATCAACTTCAATCTGGCCCCCGGAAATTTTTGTTAACAGTTCCGGTGTAGCTCCAAAAAATGTTGATTTCCCATTGCGAAAAGCGAATATATAACAGTTCGGATAATCTTTACTAAGTGAGTTTATCGTACTAGAAATATTTATTTCTTCAGAAAGAATTAATTCAACTTTCCTTGCCAGAACAACTTTTTTTATCTCATTCCCATATATATGTTCAAGAACCTGGTTTATAATCCGTTTCCATTTCTTTTTATCTTTTGGTAATAAACCGGAGGAATTGATTATCCTTGGTGATGGAGTTGAATTTTTTTCTGAAGAGTTTTTGAAAATATTTTCAATCTTGTTTTTGAATTTCTCCGTCAATCTTGTTTTCGATAATCCCTGTTCGGTAAAATGATTGTACAAAAAATAATTTTTCTTTTTATCCTTAAGGAAAACAATCTCAGGGACAAACCATTCCGAATCTTTAAAATCTTTCCATACATCATCGGAATGCTCCACTGTAAATTTCATTGCACCAACAAATAGCGGGAATTTATTTCCCGACCAGTTATTAAAAAAGCGGCTTGATATATCTTTTATTTTCTTATCGATTGCTGCAAATCTTCCCTGGCCGCTTTCAACAATTGAAAAAACTTTATCTAATCCAATCAATGATAATTGATCAGGAGAGGAGAAATAAAAAGAATTTCCTGATTTTAATAACTGGTTAATTCTTGAATCAAAATCAAAACCGGGTATTTCCTTTGAGAAGCTAATTATGCAGCCGGATAAATTTTCTTTACTCCTTGCTGTTACATCGGTGAGGAACTGGGAAAATGAATTTGTTAATTCTGAAATAAAATCTTTCATTAAATAGCAGTTTATTGTGCCTGCAAATATAAAATTTGCGCGAATCCTTTCAAATTGGTAATAAAAGTAAAAGGTTTAGACCAAAGTTGAAGATCAATTTTATTTATGATTATATTGATATTGAATTAAGAACTTTAACCAATAACAATGAACCT
>CAZECH010000166.1:0-6990 GCA_964510675.1 uncultured Ignavibacteriaceae bacterium | reverse complement strand
CCTGTAATTCCTTCGGGACTTATAGAGGCAAATGCAGAATCTGCATCAACGACAGGAAAGTTAAAATACTTTCCAAGTGATTCAATAATCCGGTTAATTTTTTCCGGTGCCCTGAAGCGAAGGCCATCGAGATCTTTAGCAAGTCTGAATAATGAATCTGCTTTTACATAATTTCCCGAATTAAATTCTTCTTTTGCCCGGGTAAAAATCAAATCAGCCTTAGGCATTTTATCTGATTTCATAGAAACAAAAGGAAACTGATCTTTTAGGTTGGAAGCTAAAGTAGATAAAATAACAGGTACATTTTTTTCTTTTGCCATTTCAAGTATGTCGCGCATATTTCCTTCGAACTGCGAGACACCATCATTATAGGATTCAGAATTAAGGCTGATATATTGATCCCTTGCCATACGCGACATTAATGTTCCGCTTTGACCTTCTTCTTCGGATGAAAATAATTTCCAGGTTCCCTGAATAACATTTCTTAGAAGCTCAATTGTTTTAAACCTGTTCAGATATAGAATGAGATTCACCATTTCCCTTGAAGTGCCGAGCGATTCCATTGAACCAACACCAAGTGCACCATAATATTCGTTATGTCCTGTATAAATAAGAACAAGATTGGGGTTTTGTTCGAGCACTCCCGGAAATAAATCACGAAGTGTATAACTATTAACAGCTGTTAAACCTAAATTTACCACTTCAATTTTTACCGTAGGATATAAAAGCTCCAATCTATCCCGTAAATAACGGGAAAAAGCCCCAAGGGGAGAAAAAGGATAACCGGCTGCACTACTTTCACCTAATACAAAAATCCTGTAGGCATTTGGTTTTTTCTTTTCGTCAAAGATATCCTGGATGGAATATGGAATTCTTTCCACACTATAAAAATATCTTCTGGCTACTTCAGGATTTAACATTAATTTTCCTTTAGTTGCTTCAGTCCATTGTTCGTTGTCGATACCATAATTAAAAATTCTTAAAGAGATTTCCAGCAGGATAAAGAAGAGAACGGGGATTAAAATCATTAAAAGAAAAAACCATTTAGGGGATTGTTTCTTTTCAAGTTGGTTATGATTTATTTTTTTTCCGGATTGATTCAATATTACCTCAAATTAAAATAGAAATTCTTTTTATCTCTCAGAGTTGAGTTTAAGTATAAAATTTAATCATTAAATATTGCCTTAACCTGTAATCATTTTTTGTTCGTTTCCTTCCTATCTTTCAGTAAATTATTTAAATTAAAAATAAGAAAATTGTAAACATTTAAATAATCCCAAATAATAAACTATAAAATAATCTACTAACTGGCTTGAATGTTGTCATTTGGAATTAAATATTTATCCTCCAAAAAACAAGGTGTTTGAATGAGTAAGATTTCAATTATATCAGAGTTATGGGAATTTCTTAAAGTCCGTAAAAAATGGTGGCTTGCACCTATTGTTATACTGCTTATTCTTTTAGGCGGACTAATAATTTTAACTCAGGGTTCTGCACTTGCACCATTTATTTACGCAATCTTTTAATAAAAATGTTTCACTATGGGCAAAGTAAAAATATCAGTTCCCAAAAAGAAAAAGCGGATACCTTTGCCCGTGAAACCTCCAAAGATTGAAAAATCCCGGAAAGCCTACCAAAGAAGCAAAGAAAAAAAGCTAATCAAAGATTCTTTATTGAAAGAATAAACTCAATCCTTCATTTTTTATTATAAATCCAATAATTCTGTCAATTATTTCCCTTACTGTATAATAATTCAAAAATATTAATAACCAGGGTTGATTGTTATATCTCTTTAGCTTTATATTTAAAACAATAATTTTAATAATTCATAAATAAGTTAGGTAAATAATGCTGGATAACTTAGATATTAAAATGCTCAACATCCTTCAGAGTAATGCCAGGACAAAAAGGAACCAGCTTGCCGAAGCCGTTAGTCTCTCAATCCCTTCAGTTAGTGAAAGGCTGAATAAACTTGAAGAGAACGGGGTTATCGAAGGTTATTATACAATATTAAACCGTAAAATTTTTGGTTATGATATTATGGCTTACGTTCATGTTATGATGGATTCTTCCAAACATTATAAATCACTCATAACACATGTTGAAAAGAAGCCTGAAATTCTTGAATGTCATTCGGTACTTGGGGAAGGATCTCATCTTTTAAAAGCTCTTGTAAAAAACACAGAAGCTCTTGAAAAACTACTAAGTGACATACAGGCGTGGCCTGGTGTGATTTCAACTAAAACTACATTTGTTTTATCTACTTTAAAAGATACAACAGTTTTAAATATTTAAACATCAATTAATTAAAAAGGAAGAACTATGGCGAAATCTCCTTCACCTGTCGACAATGTCTTAAAATTTGTTAAGACAAACAAAATAGAATTCATAGATCTTAAGTTTATGGATTTCCCGGGACAGTGGCAGCATTTTACAGTCCCATCATCACATCTTGATGCAAAATCATTTGAAGACGGATTCGGATTTGACGGATCCTCTATCAGAGGATGGAAAGCAATTAATGAAAGTGATATGCTTATTATTCCTGATCCGGATACTATGTTTTTCGATCCTTTTATTCAAGCTCCAACAATAAGTTTAACTTGTGATGTTTATGAACCTGCTACAAAGGAAAAATATGAAAGATGTCCGAGAAGTATTGCTTCAAAAGCTGCAGCTTATCTTATATCTACAGGGATAGCTGATACAGCTTTCTTTGGCCCGGAAGCTGAATTTTTTATTTTTGATGATGTAAGATATGATTCAACTCCCAACGGCAGCTTTTATAAGGTAGATTCAGTTGAAGGTAAATGGAACAGCGGCCGTGATGAAGGACCTAACCTTGGTTATAAGCCAAGATATAAAGAAGGATATTTCCCGGTTCCGCCAACAGATTCTCTTGTTGATCTCCGTAATGAGATGGTAAATAATCTTATTAAATGCGGTATCAATGTTGAAGCTCAGCATCATGAAGTTGCAAGCGGTGGACAGTGTGAAATTGATTTAAAATTCCAGCCTCTCATTAAAGCAGCAGATGAATTGCTTATGTTTAAATATATTGTAAAGAACACTGCCAAAAAGCATAACAAAACTGTAACTTATATGCCAAAGCCAATCTTTGGTGATAATGGAAGTGGAATGCATGTTCACACAAGTTTGTGGAAAAAAGGTAAACCGCTTTTTGCAGGTTCCGGTTATGCAGGATTAAGTGAGATGGCTCTCTATTTTATCGGTGGAATTTTAAAACACGCCCCATCTCTTCTTGCTTTTACTAATCCTACAACAAATTCATATAAGAGACTTGTTCCCGGATTTGAAGCTCCTGTTAATCTTGCTTACTCACAAAGAAACAGAAGTGCATCTGTTAGAATACCAATGTATTCGGCAAGCCCTAAATCAAAGAGAGTTGAATTCAGATGTCCTGATCCTTCATGCAATCCTTACCTTGCATTTTCTGCTATACTTCTTGCCGGACTTGACGGCATTCAGAACAGGATTGATCCGGGTGATCCACTTGATAAAGACATTTACGATCTTCCGCCAGAAGAATTAGCAAATGTTCCTTCAACTCCAGGCAGCCTTGGTGAGGCTTTAAAAGCCATGCATAATGACCATGAATACCTGTTGAAAGGAAATGTGTTTACAGAAGATGTAATTGAAACATGGATAAAGTACAAGACTGATAAGGAAATTAAGCCCATGGCACTCCAGCCGCATCCTTATGAGTTTCACTTGTATTATGATGTATAAGTTCAAGTTATAATGTTAATTTCTATAGGCGTCTAAAGGACGCCTTTTTTAATTTGAGTAATTCAACACACAATTGCCGCTCTTATATATTCATATTACCGATATACCCGCTCTTAATTTCTTTCAAATAACATTTATTAGCTTCTTGAAACTGCACTAGAATTAAAATATATTTAATACTACAGCCTGAACAAGGCTATGGAATGATATACCGCCAAAAGCGGGACGCATCCGAAAAGTAACATTTACTGCAACCAACCCGGCTGTTGTTTAATGCATTATACTAGGCATAAATCTTAAATATATTTTCAACAATATAAAGAACAGCGCTATGGAAAAAACAAAAAAAATTTTGCTCGCGGAAAAAGAAATTCCCAGATATTGGTATAATATTCAGGCAGATATGCCTAATGCTATGCTTCCGCCGCTTCACCCGGGAACGAAACAGCCTATTGGACCTGCTGATCTTTCACCGATTTTCCCAATGGGACTGATAATGCAGGAAGTATCAAAAGAAAGATGGATTGAAATTCCTGAAGAGGTAAGAGATGTTTACAGGATGTGGCGTCCAACTCCTTTGTATCGTGCATACAACCTTGAAAAGATGCTTGATACACCAGCGAAAATTTATTACAAATATGAGGGAGTAAGTCCTGCAGGTTCACATAAGCCGAATACTGCAGTTGCCCAGGCATACTATAACAAAGCGGAAGGAGTTAAAAGATTAACTACAGAAACCGGTGCTGGTCAATGGGGAAGTGCTCTTGCGCTGGCATGCCAGCTTTTCGGAATCGATCTTGAAGTCTATATGGTTAAAATAAGCTATGAGCAAAAGCCTTACCGCAAGCTGATGATGAATACATGGGGAGCTAAAGTTTTTTCTTCACCTACAAGTGTAACAGAATCCGGTCGTAAAATTCTTGCACAGGATCCCGATTCTCCGGGGAGTCTCGGTATTGCTATTTCGGAAGCCGTAGAGAGAGCGGCTAAAAACGATGACACTAAATATTCACTCGGCAGCGTGCTTAACCATGTACTCATGCATCAGACTGTGATAGGGCAGGAGGCAATTAAGCAGTTTGAAATAGCAGGGGATTTTCCCGATATAGTTATTGCACCGTTCGGAGGAGGTTCCAACTTTGCTGGTATTTCATTTCCGTTTCTCAGATATAATCTCACAGAAGGGAAAAACATAAGATGTATTGCCGTAGAGCCGGCATCTTGTCCAAAGCTTACAAAAGGTGAATTCCGTTATGACTTCGGTGATACAGTAGGACTTACACCACTTCTCCCGATGTACACATTAGGGCATACTTTCGTTCCGGCTCCTCTTCATGCCGGTGGGCTCCGTTATCATGGCGCAGGTGTTATAGTAAGCCAGCTTCTTAAAGATAAGCTGATTGAAGCCACAGCAATTCACCAGCTTGAATGTTTTGAGGCAGGAGTTAAGTTTGCAAAAACTGAAGGAATAATTCCGGCTCCGGAGGCTAACCATGGAATAGCCCAGGTTTTCAGGGAAGCAGAGAAAGCTAAGGAAGAAGGAAAATCTAAAACTATTCTATTCAATCTTTGCGGACACGGTTATTTTGATATGAGTGCCTACCAGGATTACTTTGCAGGAAAACTCGTTGACCACGAGTTGACTAATGATGAGCTTTATTCCGGTTTGAAAGAATTGAACCTTCATCCGGTGGAATAATTATGTATAGTTGAGACGCATCGCGATGCGTCTCAACTATAAAGTATTCATTTCAATCTCTTAATCACAACTGCTGTTGCATCATCCTTCCATTGTTTCTTATTCCCAAATTCATCTGCAGCATTGAAGATTGTTTTAAGAATTTCTTCCGCGCTTAAGTCTTTATTATTCTGAACAACTTTCTTTAAGCGTTCGGGCTCAAACATTTCACCCTTATCATTCTGCCGTTCCAGAATACCATCGCTGAATAAAACCATAATACTGTCCTGAGGTATATTTATAAATGAGCGTCGCAGCTCAACATCTGGTAATGCACCGAAAACAAGTCCCGATCCATCAAGATCAGCAATCTTATTATTATATAAAAGGAACGGATAAGGATGTCCGGCATTTACATAAAATAAATTTCCTTTCTCCTCCATCTCTGCATAGAAGAGAGACACAAACCTTGTTGAATAAGCGCTGCGGTACAACACCGAGTTAAGCTTTTTAAGTGTATGCACCATCTTCATATGCTTTTCAATTCCCATACGGAGTCCGGTAATTACATCACGCGCCATAAGTGCAGCAGGAATTCCATGTCCGCTTGCATCACCAATACAGAAACTAAATTCTTCACCCTCTGTATAGAAAAAATCATAAAGGTCTCCTCCAACAAGTTCTGCAGGTTGCGAGTGACCTGCAATATCGTATCCCGGAATTTTTGGAGCGGTTAATGGTAAAAGGCTTTTCTGAATCTGCACTGCCTGCTCGAGCTCGCTTTTTACAGATTCTGTAAAAAGGCGGTAGTTAATAATTGAACGGACAGCATTAAGGCAGAACTCAATCTCTTCACGTATCCACCCGCTCTTTAATTCAAAGATGAATATCCACCGGTTATCAGGATTGTTTACTGTAATTGCTGCAGGTATTGCATATTCGCTTCCGGACTGTAAATCGCCGATGCTGAATCCCGGATTATCGAAAATATATGTCTTTGAGTTAAGCAGAGACTGAATAGCTTCCGAACCAGTAGGAAGATTCTTTGCTGTATTTACACGCCCAGGTTTTGAAGATGCATAAACAAGCACAAATTCATCGCCGTTCTGCTCATAGATTCTTCCATTACCAAGACGCAGCTCTTTGCCGAATGTTTTTTCTATTTCTTTAACAATGCCGAAAAGAAAATCCTTGCCAGATTTTTCCTGGCCTATTTTAATAAATAATGAATCAAGCTTTCTGTAAAACTCTTTAGGTTCAATCATTCTTATTCCTGGAAAATTGTGTGCAAAAGATAATCATAAAAATTGTGGAAATATAAATGAGAAAACTAATAGTAAAGTTAGTTATAAAGCTTATTGTTCATCATCTCCCATTTTTGTCGGATCCCTCTGAATTTTAGTTTTTATCGTGGAAGATATTTATTATTAAAAATGATTATTCAATGAAAATGATATATTGGAAGCGGAGCACTTTTCTTTATTAGAGTATGAATAGTTTATTTACTGGTTATATGGAAACGAAATTACAGGAGTTATTCAGGCGGCTTTTAAAGCTTCAAT